>DAIEST010000262.1 GCA_027346125.1 Leptospirillum sp.
GTCCCGAAAGAGAGAGAGAGACATCACGGATACGGTCTTTCCGGGTCATCTCCGAGAGTCGTTCCCCGTTCCAGATTTCGAACTTGTTCAGAAGCCCGACAAACCAGACATCCCTCTCCAGGTGGGCATACTCCCGAAGTGGCTGGGGAATCAGGATCCGGCCCTGCCGGTCGGTCTGGCAGTCCGTCGCCCATCCGACCGTAAAACGGAGATAAGTCTTCAGGTCTTCGTTCATCTGGGGAAGCGCCGCAATTTTCTCTTCCAGTTCCCGCCATGCAGATTCGGTGTAGACGACAAGACATTCGTCCGCCTCGACGGTCACGATGAGAGAGGGCGATCCGTCCGGAGAATCAAGAATCTCCCGGAAGCGCTGGGGAATCGCAACTCTTCCTTTTTCATCCAGAGAATGCTGGTAACGACCTCGAAATACTTTTTCCACATTTCCCCACTTTCTACCACATGACCCCATTATAAGAACGAGCACAACATTGTCAACATCATTTTTTCCCACCTTGCCTTTCAGTCGAACGAGTATCTGGCGATGTTCATGATGATGTCATCAAATCTTGATCTTTCCGTCATCTGTAAAAGCGAGAATGCATTACGTCCGGAACGTCTGCTCCGGACCGAGAGGGTGGGGTCCCTCGAAGCACTCCCTCATCTTTAATCCCGCCTCGGCAATTTGATGATCCTCAGTGTTTTCCCGCACGACCTTCTGCAGAAAGATCACTTCACGATACCTTCGGATGGGGCCCCGGAATCCCGTGACACGCATGGAGGCTCCCCACTTGAATCCCCCGGAAAGGGTCTGATAGACTGAAGAAATGAAGCGTTTCATCCTGAAAAACATTGGGGAGGTTCACGATGCCAATCTATGAATATGCCTGCCGGGGATGCGGGAAGCATTTTTCCCTGCTCCAATCCATCCATACAGGCCCCGGAGAAACAAATTGTCCGGAGTGCATGAGCCTGGATCTCAAGAAAATCCCGTCATCCTTCAGCAGTTCCTCTGTCGGAGATCCCTGGAGCGGTGGCCCCGCCCAACCAGCCACATCATCGGCACAGTCTTCCGGCGGCAGTTGCTGCGGCGGCGGTTGCTGCGGAATGTGATGATCACCCACCTCCCGTATCGCACACAGCTTTCACCAGTATGACAATTCGTCTTTCCGGCATTTTCCGGAAGCATATTTCTGGCAGGAGATCGGGTCACGCTTCAGTCATTGGCCTTTCGGGTCTCCTGCTTGTCTTTTCCGTCTTTCTGACGGGCTGTCACCTCCAGACATCCTCTCCGCTTGAGATTCGAGCCGGAGTCCCTCAATTCTTCCAGTTCCATGACATGACTTTTCTTCTGATCCCTCTTGAAGTGACGGATCGCGGATCACGGACACTCCGGATCCATCTTCGCCATACCCTGCTCGACATGACGACAAAAGGAGAGATGAATTTCCGTCTTCGCGGAAGCAAAACTTACGACTACATCCTGCATCACGCGGACAAGCCTTTTGGAACGGTCTATCCTTCAGGATGGCCTGCCGGATGGGTGGACCATTCGCTTTCCCACAAGGATGTCGTGGTCCCCGCCGTCCACAAGGTGACTTTCCCTCTTCTCTTCCTTTACCGCGGGCTATTGTCTTCCGCGACGCACATGACGCTCCATCTGGTCTACTCCTACCCCCAGACCGCAACAAACGACGAACTGATGGTCGATGTCCCGATGGTGCCCGGAACGAACTGATACTCCCCGCGATTTTGAGAGGCCTGAAAACAAAAAAAGGGGGAAAGACCGATCGGTCTTTCCCCCTTCAAACCCTGTCGGAAAAAAACTATTTCAGCTGTTCGAGTGCCTTCAGAATTTCTGCATCCTCACGAGCGGTCAGGATTTCCTGAACCTTGACGTAACGGACGACTCCGGATTTATCCACAATGACGGTCGCACGCTTGTTGATGTTGGCTTCAGGAATGAACAATCCGTAATCCTGGCACACCTTCCGCTTCAGATCCGACAGAAGGGTGTGCTTGAGCTTCAGATGCTCTTTCCAGGCCTTGTGACTCCAGACGCTGTCCGTACTGATACCGAAAACAACGGCATCGGCATGGTCGAACTTCGGAAGGTCGTTGGAAAAACAGGTGTTCTCATTGGTGCATACCGGACTCCAGTCGAGGGGGTAGAATGCCAGGACAACATTCTTCTTTCCCTTGAAGGAAGACAGGGTCACCTGGTTCTTGTCCTGATCCTCAAGAGTGAATTCGGGAGCGACATCTCCCACTTTTACTTCGGCTGCCATAAATTGTATCCTCCTGTTTCCTTCAGTTGTCGTTATACGTTCAGTCTCTCCGCAACCTGCGGAAGACCGGCGTTTTCCTCCTGCATCAGACAGGAAGAAGCGGCCTGCGGGACTTTCCGGAGGCCAAGACATCAAAAACAGTCTTCCCGATCAGGGACGGATTGTCCACTACGGCCACTCCGTGGCTCTCCAGAAAAGCCATTTTCTCCTTGGCCGTTCCCTTTCCACCGGACACGATGGCCCCTGCATGCCCCATGCGTCGCCCTGGAGGTGCAGTAAGACCAGCGATAAATCCGACCACGGGCTTTGTCATCCGTGTCTGGGCAAAAACGGCTGCCCGCTCCTCGTCTTCTCCACCGATCTCGCCAATCATCACAACCGCTTCGGTTTCCGGGTCTTTTTCGAAGAGTTCCAGCACATCGATGAAGTTCAGCCCACGAACCGGGTCTCCACCAATTCCGACACAGGTCGACTCCCCAAGCCCCAGCTGGGTCAGCTGCCAGACTGCTTCATAGGTCAGGGTGCCACTTCTGGAGACGACACCAACCCGCCCCCTCTTGTGAATATAGCCTGGCATGATCCCGATCTTGGCGCCGTCAGGAGTGATAATTCCGGGACAGTTCGGTCCAATGAGACGGATTTCGGCCCCTTCGGCATTCCGGGCATCCAGTACCCGACGGACCCTGACCATATCCAGAACGGGAATTCCCTCGGTGATGCAGACGATCAGGGGAATATTCGCGGCGATGGATTCCAGAATGGCATCCGCGGCAAACGCGGGCGGTACGAAGATCAGGGAAACATCCGGATTTTCCGCATCTCTGGCATCGAACACGGAATTCCAGACGGGAAAACCTTCATGGGTACTCCCCCCTTTTCCGGGAGTCACGCCACCCAGCACTTTTGTCCCGTATTCCCGGCACGCGACAGCGTGGTAACTTCCTTCCTTTCCCGTGATCCCCTGAACGATCACCCGGGTCGAACGGTCGACTAATATGCTCATGCTTCCCCCTTGACGGCAAGTACAATCTTTTCGGCCCCTTCAAACAGCTCTTCCGCCACCTGGATCGCAAGGCCGGAACTCTTCAGCATTTCCCGGCCTTCCTTGGCATTGGTTCCCTGCAGACGAACTACAAGGGGAACGGTAACCTTCACATCCTGGGCCGCCGCGATGATCCCGCCAGCAATCCGTTCGCAACGGACAATCCCCCCAAAAATATTGACAAAGATTCCTTTGACATGGGGATCGCTCAATATGATGCGGAACGCCTGCTCGACGGTCTCCTTGCTGGCACCTCCGCCCACATCCAGAAAGTTCGAGGGAGATCCTCCTGCAAGCGCGATGACGTCCATGGTGGCCATGGCCAGACCGGCCCCATTGACCATGCAGGCGATATTGCCGTCCAGCTTGACATAGTTCAGATTGTACTTGGACGCCTCGATCTCGAGTTCGTTCTCCTCCGACAGGTCGCGCAAATCCCGGATCGAAGGATGCCGGCCCAATGCGTTGTCATCAAATCCGACCTTGGCATCGAGAGCAACAAGCCTGTCGTCCTGGGTCAGGACAAGAGGGTTGATCTCCACCATGCTGGCATCCCGCTTCTGGAAGAAGGACAACAGATCCCGGACAAGATTCACGAACTGGGACTGAACCTGGAACGGAAGACCGAGAAAGGAAAAGAGCCTGCGGCCGATATAGGGAAAATAGTCTTCTGCAGGGTCGATCGAAAGATGGAGGATTTTTTCGGGATGGGACTGGGCGACCTCCTCGATCTCCATTCCGCCTTCGGTGCTCGCGATCAGGGTAATCCGCCGGCTGGTCCTGTCTACAACGGCACTGAGGTAGTATTCCCGGGCTATTCTGGAGCCTTCTTCGATCCAGACCTTCTGGACCTTGCGTCCTTCCGGACCCGTCTGGTGGGTGACCAGGGTCTTTCCCAGAATCTGTTCCACGAAGCCAGGAATCTCCTCTACCGTCTTGGCAATCTTGACTCCTCCGGCCTTTCCCCGGCCACCTGCGTGGATCTGTGCCTTGACCGCCCATACGGCCGGCTTCGAGTCTCCCTTGAAAAGGGGAGAAGAGGCGACTGCCTGTCTTGCCTGCTCTACCGTTTCCACCAGGACACCGTTCGGAACGGGGATTCCAAACTCCTTGAAGAGTTCCTTGGCCTGGTATTCATGAATGTTCAATCGTTCTCTCCCTTAACTACAGATTGTTTGACGGAAACCCGGCAATGACCCTCGGAACGATCAAGCCATGGTGTTGTCGGGATGTTTTCGATAGTCCGGAAAGAGGACCGGAGCTTCCGAGAGAGGAGTTCCCGGAAACTCTTTCTCAAGATCCGCTTCAAACCGGGAAACATGCCCAAGACTGACTTCGTGCCAGGAAAAGGGTTTTCGTGCGGATGATTCCTGGCTTGCGATCAGACCGACACGTCGGCCATAGACAAAAACCTCGAGAAGGGAATTCCCCATCAACCGGTTTTTTCCGTGAACCCCCCCGGAGACCTCTCCCGCCACATAAAGCCCCGGGATCGAGGTATGCCCGGAAACATCCACGGAAACCCCCCCGTTCTGGTAATGAAGGGTGGGATAGACCAGGATCGGCTGGACGGTACAGTCCACCTGATGCTTGCCCATCAGCTTCACGATGTTCGGAAAACGCCGGGCGACAGTGCCTTCGCCCATATCCCTGTCGATCGACGTGAGATCGAGATAAACCCCGCTATGTCCGGAAGGCGTCCTGACTCCCCTTCCCTCCTCGCATTCGCGGATGATGGCGGCTGCGACGACATCCCTTGTCTCGAGTTCGGGAACGAAGCGTTTTCCATGAGCGTTGAACATGCGGGCACCTGCGCCCCGTACCGCTTCGGTAATCAGCATTCCGGCCATTTCGGACGGATAAATGACTCCGGTGGGGTGATACTGGAAACTTTCCATATTCACAAGCCTGGCACCCAGTCGGTATGACATGACGAGACCATCGCCCGTCGCCCCGAAGTGGTTCGACGTTGCAAAACTCCCGATATGGAGACGGCCGGTTCCCCCCGTAGCCAGCAGCACGGACTTGGCCTTCACCCACTTCAGGGAACCATTGTCCACATCACGCAGGATGGCTCCGGCACAGGACCCTTCAGGACCCTGAAGAAGCTCGACCGCAGGAGAAAACTCCCAGATCGTCACACCGGAATTCAGCAGGTCTTCCTTCAGGACGCGGATGATTTCAAGGCCGGTGTAATCTTTCGCCGAAATCAGCCGGTGACGGGTCGTCCCGCCCCCTTTTCTGAGCGAGAGGTTGCCGGTCGGGTCGCGATCGAAGAGAACCCCTTTGCGGATCAGCCAGCCAATAATATCCGGACCTTCCTTGACCAGCACGGAAAGGAGTTCGGGATCCCCCGTAAAATGTCCACCCCGATAGGCATCCTTGAAATGCTGGACAGGACTGTCATCCTCTCCCAGCGCAACCTGGATCCCGCCCTCGGCCATGACCGTATTGGAATCGCCGACACGAAGCTTTGTCGCCAGAAGAACCCTGGCACCGGATTCCTGTGCGAAAATGGCGGCGGTCATCCCCGCCCCCCCTCCTCCGATGATGAGAAGGTCCACTTCGATATCCGGCTGGGCTGGGATCTCATTCGAACGACCTTTTCCGAGAAGACTTCGCGACTGGAGGATTTCGGCAATCTCGTCCGGGACGATGTCCCCTGCGTTCGGTCCAACCATCAGGGTCGATTTATGGTCCGTGCGGTAATCCGGATAATAACGATCCAGAAGATTCTTCCGGTCAAGCGGGTCTATCTTGACGGGTTCTGTCGGGTCAAACTCGGGCAAATGATCATAAGGGGTGGATGGCGTCATTTCACTCCACATTCCTGCTTCAGTTCTTCCAGGGAGAGATGGGAGAGGCGTTCCAGATCCCGATCGAAAGAACCGCTGTGGACTGCATCGATCCGGTGGCGGAGATTCTCCGGAAAGGGCAGCTCCCGGCTTCCGTAGGCCCGGCGTGCATAAAGGGCGATCTCATGCGGGGCCATCTCGGCAATGCAGCGCGAAACGCACAGACCACACATGACACAACTCATCGTCGATTCAGCAACTCCCTTGAAATCACCGAATGCCGCCTGCCATACGCTGGTCCGGACATCGATGCCCTGAGGGCAGACTTCGGTGCAGGCATTGCAGTTCCGGCAGGTCGCTGATTCGGGATAGAGTTCGAAGAGGCCTTCCTTGGGGTCGGGCAGGGTTTCAATGTCATAGTGGGCCCGCTGGGTCGGATAGGACGCGATCAGGCTGAACGCCATTCCTTCCTTCACCAGTGTCTGACAGGCCAGGGCATTGAAAAGCCGAAAATTACCGGGCATCCGGTAGACGGCTGCACATGCGCCGCACACGCCACCCAGACAGCCAATTCCATGAATGACTTCATGTCCCGTATACCACATCGCCTGAATCAGGGTGAGCCCTTCAGGCACCGTCCATTCCTTGCCATTAATCCAGACCTGGATCAAACGCGCCCCTTCTGGGGCCTCATATTGGAACATTGCACACCTCGGCAACCTGATTTGTGTCCTCGGCCCGCAAAGTGCCGGGGACTGGTCCATTCACTTCGGAAAATGTCTGAAAATTCTAGCAGAGAATATGCAGGATCTTCAATCAGTCCCGCTCTCCGGCCCCTTGGGGAGGCTGAGCGGCTTTCTTACGGATGCGCGCCAGGAGTCTTTCCAGGGAAGCACTGCCTGGATCCGGCTCCGGAAGGATATCTTTTCGGGAGGGCTGGTAGCGGATTGCCACAATCCGGAGGATCATCAACACCAGAAGAATAAGGAGCAGTTCAATCGCTCTGATGATCGATTCCCCTGAAAACCATGTGACAACCGCTTCGGACAGAAAGACGGCGAGGACCGTGTCCACGATAAAGGTCACCTTCACGCGGCCAAGAGTGAAGTAGGCCACGACGGTCCGGGAGATTTCCAGGAGCGCAAGAACCAGAAGGCTGTTGACAATCAGGCTTTTCAAGACATTCAGGAAGCCGTAGGGCATGGCGCGGATGGCAAGACGGGCCGTCTCCACCGTTCCCCAGATCATCACACTCACCTGGATGACCAGGAGACCGATCAGGACTCCCTTGACGGCTTTGAGATACCAGAAAAGGGCCGATCCCCCCGAGGACGACATATTGAGGGAGTGTCCCGGATCCTGACCTGGATCGTGATGATTTTCCCTGGCCTGATCATTTGTATCCATTCTCGAGGTTCTCCAGGCAAACTCTGACGATCTTTGAAAAAAAGAGGCAAGGAGGAGATGCAATACTGAGGAAGCAAGGGCCGGCTATGACCAGCCGGCCCCAAAGCAATTACTTTTTGATCGGTACGGGGCGAGGAGCTGGTCCATCGTATTCGTAAGACCCCTCTTCCAGCCGTCGGAACGGCTTCTCGCGATTCCATTCTTCCACGACATGGGCAACCAGCCCGGGAATCCGGCCGATAATGAAGATTCCCTTGCCATTTTTCCAGGAAATTCCCATCTCGGAAATCACGGCAGCGATCATCCCGTCCACATTGAGCGGCAGAGGACGGCCCGAATCCGCCTCAAGACAATCCTGAATCGCCACGGCAAACTCGACAAAGCGGTTGGAGAATCCGTACTCTTTCGCCAGGTCGAGCAATCGCAGCGTTCTGGGATCCCGCTTGTAGAGCTTGTGTCCGTATCCGGGGAAGCGTTTCTTCTTCTGGGCAAAATCGTTGACGACCTTGCGCGCATGCGCACCGACATCGGTCACGTCTGCCGTCAGCTGTTCCTGGTAAACCTTCGCACACTGTTCAATCGCACCACCATGATGGTCGCCCAGCGTCAGGACGCCGGCGCCAACTGCCGCATTCAGCGGATTTCCTCCCGAAAAGACAGTTCTGGCCGCAACGACCGAAGGTGGCCCGATACCATGATCGATACAGGCGACCAGCATCGCTTCCATCATCTTGCGTTCCCGTTCCGTCGGAAGTTCTCCCTTGAGGACCAGATAGATCGCTTCGGCAAAACTGACATTCCCAACCAGATCATCCAGCGGGTATCCCCGGACCAGGGCCTTCCCATCCGAATGCCCGCCAACCGAAGTCCGCCAATTCTTGGAAGACGTTCCTTCCTTCTCGCCAGACATAAATCCTCCCGATTGAATCTCAGATCTCAAAACCGGAAACCGGTTCTGCCCCAAACACAAAAAGAGCCGGCGGGAGATCCTCCGGCCGGCTCCCGATTTCATGCACCCGATTACTTTGAGCGACTCTTGACGTAGGCCAGGGTTCCACCAGCCTTCACGATTTCAAGATCGCGTGCCGTCAGGGAATGGGTAACGGGAATATCGATCCCTTTCGTAACATTCCTGAGGGTCAAGGGTTTGTTCTCCAGCTTGGTCGCATCCAGTTCCAGTGTATCGCTGGCATCTATCTTGTCGTAATCCCCCTCGTTCACGAAAGTCAGGGGCAAAATACCGAAGTTGATCAGGTTGGCCAGATGGATTCGGGCAAACGCCTTGGTGATGACCCCTCTCACACCCAGGTACATCGGAGCCAGCGCAGCATGCTCACGGCTGGACCCCTGACCGTAGTTCGTACCGCCGACGATGAACCCGCCGCCCTCTTCCTTGGCCCTTTTGTGGAAGGTCGGATCGATGGCTTCAAACACATATTGCGAGATCGCGGGAACATTCGAACGGAGCGGAAGAACCTTGGCTCCTGCCGGCATGATGTGATCGGTCGTGATATTGTCGCCCACCTTCAGCAACACCTTTCCTGCGACCTTTGCCGAAATCCGGTCGCGGGTCGGAAGCGGCTTGATGTTCGGACCGCGGACAATCTCGACCTTGTCCCCGTTGGCAGGCGGAAAGACGAACATCCGGTCATCGAGAACATACTTTTCCGGAATATCGACGGCCTGGTAGGTTGCGCCAAGATCGCGCGGGTCGGTGATAACACCCGTAATGGCACAGGCGGCGGCAACTTCGGGGCTGGCCAGATAGACCTTGGCGTCCTTGGTCCCGCTCCTGCCCTCAAAATTCCGATTGAAGGTCCGGACAGACACACCGCCGGAAGGAGGAGCAAAGCCCATTCCGATACAAGGCCCGCAGGCACTCTCCAGGAGCCGGGCACCGGAAGTGATCAGATTCGCCAGGACACCGTTCTGGGAGATCATCTCAAGGGTCTGCCGGGAGCCGGGGGAAAATCCGAGACTGACATTCTGATGAACCATCTTGCCGGTCATGACCGAAGAGATCGACATCAGATCTTTATAGGAGGAGTTCGTACAGGAACCGATTGCAACCTGACTGACAGGGATGCCCTGGATTTCCCTGACCTTGACGACATTATCAGGAGAGTGGGGCTGTGCAATAAGCGGCTCAAGAACATTGAGATCAATCTCCACAACCTCGTCATAGGTCGCATCGGCATCGGAGGAAACCGGCTTGTAATCCTGTTCCCGACCCTGTGCCTTAAGATACTGGCGAGTCTTTTCATCGCTCGGAAATACCGAAGTCGTGGCACCAAGCTCGGCTCCCATATTCGTGATGGTCGAACGTTCCGGAACGGAAAGAGACTGGACACCTTCGCCGCCATACTCAAAGATCCGGTTCACGCCACCCTTCACGGTCAGACGCCGCAGAAGCTCGAGAATGATGTCCTTCGCGGATACAAAGGGCTGCAGTTTACCCGTCAGCTTGACGAGAACAACCTTGGGCATCGAAAGGTAAAACGGCTCTCCCCCCATGGCCAGTGCGACATCAAGTCCACCTGCCCCGATGGCGATCATTCCGAGTCCGCCATTTGTCGGGGTGTGGCTGTCCGATCCCAGCATGGTCTTTCCTGGCTTGCCAAACCGCTCAAGATGAACCTGGTGACAGATACCGTTTCCAGGGCGGGAAAAGATGATGCCATATCGGGCGGCCACCGACTGCAGATAGCGGTGATCATCCGCATTCTCGAAGCCAGTCTGAAGCATATTGTGGTCTACATAGGAAACCGAAAGCTCGGTTCTCACCCGGTCAAGGCCGAGAGCCTCAAACTGCAGGTAAGACATCGTTCCGGTCGCATCCTGTGTCAACGTCTGGTCGATCTTGATGGCAATTTCTTTTCCGGGGATCATTTCGCCGGAAACAAGGTGTTCCTTCAGAATTTTCTGCGTCAGGTTAAGCCCCATTGCTTAATCTCCTCAAATTTAGTGATGGATAAAACATAATTGTTTGGGTGGCAGTCCAGATTGAATGCCCTTATTAATGCAAGGGCGTCGGCGGAAAGACAGGTCGATCCGGGCGACATTGCACCGGCCGACGACCCTCTCCGGAGTCAAAGACAGATGTGTCCAATTGATTCAGGCCAATATCACCTTACGAGAGAGTGCACGCCGGAATTCCGGCCCTTTCGTGGCACCGGCGGGGACTGATATCCCCCGCCGGACCCACGCAAAGACTTTAAAGATAATAAGATAAAGAATTAGGGCCAAGGCCATGTCATGTGGTGCGTAGGACTGGCATTCGTTTCAACTGCCTTCCCCATAAACATAACAAACATCAGCGTGCCTCCAAGCACGAGCAATGCCAGGATCAAACTTTTTCCCATAGATGGCTGGGATCTCTCTTCTGCCATTTCTCCTCACCCCCCTCCTGATAAATAGACTTGCCTAGCCAATTGTGGAGTAAAGCGGCTTCACATGGGCAGCGGTACTGTCCTCAAAATCCCTGGGAACACCGAGGGACTCGATCGCCGACACCAGTTCATGGTAGTAAAAAGCCACTTTGACCGGATGATTCTTCCCAGCCGCTTCCAGCCGGGCGATCTTGTCCGACGCTTTTCCCATCCCACGTTCCACAATGGCACCCGCATGTCCGAAGGCCACGCCTTCGGGCATCCGTTCCTGAAAACGGCCAGAAATGAAAGCTGCCACAGGCTTCTTGAACACACCCGACTGGATCAGCTCCGCAGCCTGTTCCTCGTACGAACCGCCCGGCTCACCCAGCATGACAACTCCCTTGACATTCGGATCATCCTTAAGTTCCATCAGGACATCCGCATAGGTCGTGTTGGATATGATATCCCCTCCGATAGCCAAAGCACAATATGTCCCCCAACCCCGGCGCTTGAACATTTCCGCAGTAGTGACCGTGAGACCGCCGCTCTTGGAGATGACAACAATTCCACCCGCCCGGAAAGCAATGGAAGGATCCTTTCCGCCGATAGCCCCGATCCGTCCGACGGAAGGAACAAAACAGCCAAGGCTTGTCCCGCCGACGATCACCGCTCCGCGACGCACCTTCTCCTGGTAAATGATCTCCGAATCACGGATCGGAACATGCTCCGTAATGATGTAGAGGACCTTGATCCCGCTGTCCAGACACTCCATCACCGCATCCAGGACCGATACCGGTGGAACGTAGATCAGTGCCGTATTGATCGAAGAACCCACCTTGGGATCAGAAACTGCCTGGAAAAGCGTATCGAAAACAGGAACGGGAAGCTCCGTACTCCCACCCTTTCCTGGAGTAACACCTGCCTTGACAATGCCGGGGAAAAGAGCTTCCGACTCACGGATCACCTGAGAAGCCTCCCGGCCTGTCGCACCAATGACAAC
>DAIEST010000273.1 GCA_027346125.1 Leptospirillum sp.
ACCGCTCTATGATCCCTTAACAGGGAAACGACCTCTGAGGAAACGAGGGGTGTTCGCCATGGCAAGAATCCCCGTTCGCGATCCGCAAGACTGGGCGTTCGCCATCACGAGATTACCCGTTCGCTTTCGCGAGACTGAGCAGGCATGATCTGATCTGGACTAAAAATCATTCCGGCGGGGGATTTTGAAATCCTCCTGGCCCGGGAGGGCTTCCAGGAGAAATACCGGAGGGACTCTGCTATTTTTTCCCTTCCGGACAGACGGAGAAGAGCGATCGCGAGATTCCGGGGAAGGGTCATGAAGACGGGCGCGGAGCCTTTTCTCGTGGCGCTTTTGTCCTCCCCGAACACGACGTCCCGTATCCAGTGAAGGGACTCGATTCCCCAGTGGAAGCAAGAGTTGGGGATCGCTTTCTGGACGACGGCGCTCCTCCTCTTCCTGTCGGGACTCTGGGTGGCGACGGGTTCGGCGGAGACCCATCCCGGACTGAATCCGGCCGACGGGTTCGGAAAAACATCGGCATGAGCGGGAGATCCATGAAAACAGGAAAGGGAAAAATTCTTCTCCGGACGGTCGCAATCTGCGGAATCCTCCTTCCGGGTCTCGTGGGAGCGGTCCCGGCCTGGGCTGCCGATCCGGCGGCTCCGACCCCGGCCGGAGCCGTTACAACCCCTGCGCCACCCGCGAAAGGAGGGGAAGAATCGAAAGGGTCTCTCTCCCTCAATGGGCCGGACGCCCTCGCCGCCTACAAGCATTCCTGGAATCCGCTGACGGCAGGACCGGACCTTGTCTCCTACGCCGACACGCTCCCGGAGGGAGTCTTCAACGCCCGGTTCTTCTTCTACACCCGGTTCACCCAGGCCCAGTACACAAACAGCGGGGGAATCACGGGACTGCCGCCGGGCTTTTATGAAACACAGATGCTCGCACTGGAGGCCATGTATTTCGGCCTGGGACCGAACACGGAGCTCGCCGTCCTTCCGTCGCTCATCGGAACCTTCTCTTCGATCGGAGGCAATCCCCTCGATGGATGGGGGCTGAATGATTTCACGCTGGGCATCAAGCACCGCTGGATTATCCAGAACCCGAACTCGGCCCGACCCTCTTTTGGAACCTTCCTCTTCGTCACCCTCCCCACGACTTCCTGGCTCGGCACGCCGGTTCCCCGGGGAGGGCTTCCACCCATCTCGGTGCTTCCTGCCACCCACTTCGGGAGCCCCTCCCTGACAGGAACCCTGCTTCTCAGGAAGAATATCCGGCCGTTCCGGTTTTTTGGGGGCCTGTACTATACCTATAGCTTCCCCGGAATCGAATCGGTCACGGCGGCCGATCCGAAGTTTTTTGCCCAGTTTGGGGACCTGATCCAGTACCGGATGGCAGCCGAGGATGTGATCGACGAAAACCGCGGACTCGGGCTCATTCTGGAAATGGTCGGCCTCTCCGAGCTTCCCTTTTCCGTGGACGGCCTGCCTGTCAACACCACTCCCCGAAACTTCAACCTGATCGGAATCCAGCCATCCGTCGAGATCAACCTCACAAAGCGGCTCGCGCTTTCCGTCGGGGTTCTTCTTCCGGCCTGGGGAACCAACGAATACCTCTCCACCACCCCCAACTTCTCTGTCTGGTACTACTTCGGGAAGGGAACTCTCCAGCGGTGATCGTTCCCGCAAGCCCCTGCCCTTCGTTCCGCCACCGTTCAAACGCCACGAAGGCGGAGGATCCGGACCGCAGCACTCCCGGCGAACCCGAACTCCTCTCCGGACTCCGGAGCTCTTACATTCCGGTCCTGCGGAATTCATATCGCGGGAGTGTTCCCCCGATGACTCTTCAAGGACTGATCTTTCCCTGAACCTGGACCGGCGCATCCCCGGGATGATTCGCGGCGGATACGGTATTGCCTCCAGGGGAACCTTTCCCCTGGGAGGTCTGGCCCAGCTTCTCGACCGATTTCGTTCCCCCGGCCACTGCCGCCACGACCATCGAGTGGGATCCCCGGCTCTCTCCTTCCGTCCCCATCGGAGAACCGGAATGGCCGATCCACCGGAGAACATGTTCGGGAAACCAGACGACCAGATGGAAGGATTTCCAGACGGCCGTGGTCAGAAGCCCCGCCAATACGCCCAGGAGCGCAATGAATCCGACAATTCCTGCGAGGCTTCCCGCCGTCACTCCGGCCACCATGACCGAGAACCCCTGGTCGATCAGGAGGGCCAGCGCTTCCAGCACGACGAAGCCCGCGAAAAATCCGATGACCATCAGGGACGGCCGGACAAAAAGATCGAGGACGAGCAGGTACCCGTTCCGGACCGTTCCCGGAAGGAACCCTTCTCCTTCGGGGCTCGCGTGCAGGATGCCCCAGATCGGCACCGCGACAAGCGCCTCCAGGATCAGAATGAGCCAGGCGAT
>DAIEST010000280.1 GCA_027346125.1 Leptospirillum sp.
CTGGAGCGGGTCCTGGGAGCGGATCGATGCCGCGACCGTCATCGCCTTCTTCGACCGGGTGGCCGATTCGATCCGGAAAAAGACGGTGGTGATTCTGGACAACGCCCGGATTCACCATGCCCTGGACGTCCGGGCCAAACAGCCCCAATGGGCCGAAAAGGGCCTGAAGTTTTTCTTCCTGCCGCCCTACAGTCCGGAGTTGAACCGGATCGAGATCGTGTGGAAAAAGGCCAAGCATTTCTGGCTTCCTTACCGGGACTTCCGGACCCGCCTCTGGCGATAGCGGGACCGCTTCCTTTCTTTCTGCCAGAGCCCCTTCCCGATCAACCACCGTCGAAGCGTTTCGTGATCGACGGCCAGTCCTTCCTCTCTCAGTTTCTCGCTCGCCAGCGTCGGACCAAAGCCGGTATATCGCTCTTCATACCGTGCGATCACCGATCGCTCAAAGGACGGGTCTTTCTTGCGGTTGGAACTCTTCCCCCGGTTCCGGTGCACCAGTCCCGCATCGTGTTCCGCACAGTATCGACAGAGAATCCGTCCCACCTGTCGTTCGCTCACACTCAGCCTCCCAGATGCCTCTTTCTGGGTCATCCGTCCCTTTTCCAGTTCTTCCATCACCACTTTCCGTTCCCGTTCCTTCGCGCTCATCAGCAAATTTCCTTTCATTCATCCTCCTTCTTCCTCATACCCAGAAGAATGGACGAACAAATCGGACATTTCTAACGAGTTATCTACCCAACATTATCATGAGTCATGACAACTTCATCAATTTATTCTTGTTCAGAAGTACCTGGGCAGATACACTCAAATGGCAACTACTCAACTCCTTAAGTTGAAAATTCATTCATTTCTGTAAGGTTCCTTCGACATTCAAGATCCTGAGGATCATATTGGCTCCAAATGGACCCGCCCGTTGCACAAGAAGATATTTCCCTTCCGAGAACGATCGATGCAGACATACATATGACCTCTGTGTGGGAATCGGGAGAAAACCCCTTGAATGAATGTTTGAACCATTGTAAAAGTTTGTGCGGAAATGATCTTTTCCCCCTTTTACGGGAGGGAAGCCTTTCCCTATTCAGACTCAGGTTAGCGACCAGCCGAACCAGTACAGTTTCAGCATTTGTGGGTCCGGGTCGTCACCGCCGGGAGAGGAGGACTCGCACCTCCCGAGAAAATGGCTCCAAGCAAAGATCGGCCCGGAGAGACAGGTTCTCCCCCCTTCCGACGAACCTCCTTCGTTTCCGTTCCTGGAACCGCTTTCGGGCACTCCTTTCTGAATTATTGTTGACATTAATGCTGAAAACCGGACATGGGTTTGGCAAAAAGACGCCGCAACTCATGGGAATCTCCCGAAAACCCGGGAGTTTTCTGAAAAACCGGAAAGGCATGGGATTTGCTGATTTGACAACCATGTGACCCGGCATACGGCCCAATGTCCTTTCAAAAAAGGACCCTTCTTTTCAAATCATGACGAGGAACAACGGAAAGCAGGCGAAAATGACGGATCCTTCCCTTCCGGAACATCTTTCAAACCGCTCGCATCATGGCGGAAACCGTCCCGCCGGGGCATTCCGGTCGCCATGGCCTCCCCTGCCCCTCCTGAACCCGGGATCCGGCCCCCGGCGATCCGGTTCAGCCAGAACAGGATCATCGTCTTGAACACAAAATGCGCCTATTGCGGTGTCGGATGCGGGATCGAGGTCGAGTCCGAAAAGCTTCGGGGGCAGAAGACCCACCCGACCAACTCCGGAGAACTCTGCATGAAGGGCGCCACACTTCTCGAAACCCGGAAGATGGACCACCGTCTTCTGAGACCCCTCTACCGGAAACAGCTCTCCGACGATTTCCAGGAAATCGGATGGGACCGCGCGATCGATCTCCTCGTCTCCACGATCGCCTCCACGCCCCCAGACCGCCAGGCCTACTATCTTTCCGGCCAGTTGCTGACCGAAGACTATTACGTGGCCAACAAGTTCGTGAAGGGATTTGTGGGAACCAACAATGTCGACACGAATTCCCGAACATGCATGTCTTCCGCGGTGATGGCCTACAAAAAGTCGCTGGGAGCCGATTACGTTCCCGTCACCATGGAAGACGTCTACCATGCGGACCTGCTCTTCATCATCGGAGGCAATCCCGCCGAAGCCCATCCCATCCTTTTCAACCACATCAAGAAAGCCAGGAAAGACGGCCTGAAGATCGTGGTGGCCGATCCCCGGCGGACCATGACGGCCAGCCATGCGGACCTGTTCCTCCAGCTTCAGGTCGGCTCCGACATCGACCTTCTGAACGCCCTTTCGAACGCACTGATCCGGAACGGACGGATCGACTCCGCCTTCATCGAAGAGCATACGAACGGCTACGAAGCCTTCAGGGAACGGATCATGGAGGTCGATCTGTCCCGATCGATCGGGGAAGCCGGCATTTCCGAACAGGACTTTTCGGAACTTGTCCGGCTGTTCCGGGAATCGGAGAACATCGTCTCCATGTGGACGATGGGGTTGAACCAAAGCGCGCAGGGCGTGGACAAGATCCTGTCCCTGATCAATATCCACCTGATCACGGGCACGATCGGAAAACCGGGGAACGGCCCGTTTTCCCTGACCGGACAACCGAACGCGATGGGCGGCCGGGAGGTCGGTGGAATGGCGACCATGGTTGCCGTGCATCTCGACTTCGATCCGGAGTCGGTCCGGAAAGTGTCGGAGTTCTGGGGGACCGACCGGATCCGGAACAGAAAGGGTCTGACCGCCCTCGAAATGTTCGATGCGGCCGAGCGGGACGAGATCGATCTCATGATGGTCCTGAACACGGATCCGGTCTACCATCTTCCCAACCGCTCCCGGATCGAAAAGGCGATCGGGAAGATTTCTCTCGTGGTGGATGTCAACGCCTACCGGTACAGCCAGACCGCCTCCCACGCCCACATGCTCCTGCCCGCAGCCCCATGGGGGGAGAAAGAAGGCGTCCAGACGAACATGGACCGCATCATCACCAAAGTGGACAGACTGTTTCCCGCCATGGGAGAGGCCCGGCAGGAATGGGAAATCTTCCGCCTTCTTGCGGAAAAGCTCGGATGGAACGGCTTCGGCTATTCCAGGAGCGAGGAGATCTTCGACGAATACAAGCAGATGACCCGCCTGAGCCCAGACGGGCATCTGGACATTTCCGGCCTGAGCTACGAAGAGCTGGAGAAGGGTCCCGTCCGCTGGGGAGAGAATCTTCTCGAAAACGGAACCTTCTTCACGAAAGACCGGAAAGCCAACATCCTGTTCACGGAAAACCGGCACCTCTCGGAAGCGAGATCCGGAGAGTTTCCGTTCATCCTGATCACGGGGAGGACAAGAGACCTCTGGCACAGCGGAATGATCACCTCAAGGATCGAACGGCTCCGGAAGTTCAAGCAGGAGTCTTTTGTCGAACTGAACCCCGACGACGCGGCGCTGTTCGGAATCGGGGAAGGAGACCCCGTGGCCGTTTCGACGAAACGGGGAGAGATCGTCGTTCCGGCATCGATCAGCCCGGACATCAGGAAAGGCGTCCTCTTCATCCCCGTCACCGATACCCGCATCAACTACCTGACCAACGACCTTCTGGACCCCCATTCCCTGCAGCCGGACTACAACCACAACGCAGCCCGGATCCGGCGCGCGCCCCACTGCGCGGGAGAGTCCGGGATCGGGCAACCTCTTTCGAAAGGCTCAGTCTCCAGATGATCAATATCTCCGCGAAAGCCCTTTCCCTTCGTTCCGCCACCGCCAAGGCGAGAGTCCACCTGTCGACAGGAACCATCGACCTCATCCGCCAGGGCAGGATCCCCAAAGGAAATCCCCTCGAAATCGCAAAGGTCGCTGCGGTCATGGCCGCGAAAAACACGTCGCAGATCATTCCGTACTGCCACCCCATCCCCGTGGAAGGAGTGGACGTCTCGTTCGAACTGTCCGAGAACCATATCGACCTGTCCGTCGGCGTCGTTTCCGTCTATAAAACGGGAGTCGAGGTCGAAGCCATGACCGCGGCTTCGGTTTGCGCCCTGACCCTCTACGACATGCTCAAGATGGTGGACGATTCCCTGTCGATCGGCTCCATTTCTCTGGTCGAAAAAAAGGGAGGAAAATCCGACTTCCAGGATCCGATCGCTCCGTCGCTCTCCGCCGCTGTCGTGGTCTGTTCCGACTCCGTCCACAAGGGGACCAAACAGGACAGGACAGGAAAACTCATCCAGGAAAAGCTTCTGTCGCTCGGGGTCAACCCTCCCCTCTACACGGTGATCCCGGACGACGAAAAGACGATCGAATCTGTTCTTCTGGACCTCTGCGACCAAAAGCATGTCCGTCTCGTCCTGACCACGGGGGGGACAGGATTCAGCCCCAGGGATGTCACCCCCGAGGCGACCCTGAAGATCATCGAACGGGAGGCCCCGGGAATTTCCGAGATGCTCCGGGCCTACGGGCAGGAACGGACGCCCTATTCCATGCTTTCCAGGGGAGTCGCCGGAATCCGGGGCCAGACGATCGTCGTCAACCTTCCCGGGTCCACCGGAGGCGTGAAGGATGCCCTTTCCAGCCTCTTTCCCTCCGTCCTTCACGCCTTCGACATCCTGGTATACCAGCCGCACGAAGACATAGAAACGGCCGGATGCCCCCCGATGATCTCTTTTGAAGAAGCGCTCGAAAAGATTCTCGCCGCCATGACACCTTTTCCGGTCGTCGAGATTCCGTTCGAGCAGTCCCCGGGACTCTTCCTGGGAGAAGACCTGGTCGCTCCGGAGGCGATCCCTTTCGCAGACATCTCGGCCGTGGACGGGTATGCGGTCAGACTCTCCGGAGAATCCGGACAGGAGAATACGCCCGGCGCGTTCAGGGTCGTGGGGACGGTCAGGGCCGGGGAGAATCCCGAATGGAGCCTGAACCCGGGGGAGGCCGCGCGCATTTTCACCGGCGCCCTGTTGCCCGGATCGAGCGATGCGGTCGTCATGCAGGAAGACATCCGGATCGAAGGGGATCGGCTCTTCACGGAAGACCCGATCCGTCCGGGGGACAATATCCGGTTCGCCGGAGAAGACCTCAAGGCTGGCGAAAAAGCCTTGTCCGCGGGAACCCGGATCTCTCCTCCGGTGGTCGGCTTGATGGCTTCCATGGGGAAAACCCGGATCCGCGCGCGACGCCCCCCGGAAATCGCCATCCTGGCGACGGGGAACGAACTCGTGGATCCCCGGGACCCGATCCGCAGGGGAACGCTCAGGGATTCGAACACGGCTTCCCTCAAAGCCTGCCTGAGCCTCATGGGTATCCCGGCTTCCAGCTCCCGGGTTCCCGATGACAGGGACAGGATGCAGGAAGCCCTCGCGTCCGACCTGGAACACCATGACATCCTCTTCGTAAGCGGGGGGGTCTCTGTCGGGGACTACGACTACTCGAGGGAAGTCCTGGCGGAACTCGGCGTCCGGGAGGTGTTCTGGAAAATCCGGATGAAACCGGGAAAGCCGGTCTATCTGGGGGTGAGAGGCAAGACGGTCGTCTTCGGGATCCCCGGAAATCCCGTCTCGAGCCTTGTCGTATTCCAGACCCTGATCCGGCCTGCGCTGATCCATGCGATGGGCGGGGAGGCACGCCCCCTTCTCCTCGAGGCCGTTTCCGAAACCGTCCTCCGGAAGAAACCGGGCAGGACGGAGTTCGTCCGGGCGATCGCCGCAACCCGGGATCATCGCCTGACCGTCGCTCCGGTCGGAGCCCAGGACTCGCACATCATGAGCGGGCTCGCACAGGCAAACTGCCTGATTCGTCTGGAGGAAGACCGCGGAACAGTCCAGCCCCGGGAGAAGGTCTCCATCGAACTGCTGTCGTGGTGAGACCGCACGGAACCGTCCGGACGCGAGGGGTGGAGGAGCGCAGGACCGTTCGGGTACAATGGGGTCTTCCGGAAACGGGAACAGCTCCTCCCGGCTTGCCCGTCCAGGAGTCCCCGGGGGAGCGCACACGAAGCACACTACCCCAGGAGAATCCCCATGTCCTCTTTGCCAGATCCGTTTCCGGTTTCCGACGAAGCCCTGTCCGGAATCCTTGATTCAAGCCGTTCGGTCGCCGTCGTCGGCATCTCGGACAAGCTCGGCCGGCCGAGTCTCACTGTCGCCAGTTACCTTCAGGACCATGGCTTCACTGTCCTGCCCGTCAACCCGGCACTCGAATCCGTCGGAC
>DAIEST010000056.1 GCA_027346125.1 Leptospirillum sp.
CTGGACTCCGTGCTTGTCCTTCCGGTCGAAGCGGGGGGCGAGGATCAGCCCGGACCACTCCACCCGGTCGGTCCGCCACCGGATTCCCGTGGCGTTGCTTTTCCCTTCCACCGACGACAGGCCCTGTTGTTTCGTCTTGAAACGCGGCTTCCCGGATGATCGGAAGAGATAGCGCTCCGCTGCCCGGAAGGCCCGTGTCGCGGTGGTCTGTGCCGCATGGGCATCGAGGTGCTCCCCGATCCAGCAGCTCTTTTTGCACCGGGTTCCGTAAGCTTGAAGATCGTAATCGGTGAAGCCCAATCGCCTGGAGCATTCTGCGAAAGATCGGGACCTCTCCCGTGTTTTCAAGGGGAGAGTGCGTGCCTTCTTCCACTCTTTGGATTCCTTCATGAGGAACATTCTTCGCAGCGCCTCCCCGAGGACGGCGTTGTAAAGTTGCCGGGCCGCCTCGAAACGGATCTCCAACGCATGGGACTCCTTGCCGCCGACAGAAACGGGAAGTTCAAGAACAAAAGAAGGGGTCTGTTTTCTAGACATGCTTCTGCTGCTCGATATACTGCTTGATGATTTCCAGAGGAGCCCCTCCCACGGTGGAAACAAAATAGCTGTTGGTCCAGAGACTCGGCAGTCGGGTGCGACACCAGCGAAACTCCTGGCGCAACAACCGGGAGGACCGTCCCTTGATTAGCTTGACCAGGTGATGAATGCCGAACTGCGGATCCACCTCGACAAGGAGGTGCACATGGTCCGGCATGACCTCCATCTCCAGAATCTCGCTTCCTGTCTCGGCGCATACATTCTGTATAATCCCCTTCAACCGATCATCCGCACCATTCACCAATACGTCGCGGCGGTACTTAGGGCACCATACCACATGGTATTTGCAGGAAAATACCACGTTGTTGTTCGACTTGTATTTGACCTTGTATTCTGACATGAGTTAATTATACAGGCTTCACTTCACATAATCAACGGCCGCTCACCCCATGGATGAATCAAGGGGCTTGCGCGGCATATTTGGTCAAACGGAACCCAGACCCCGTTTTCGTGATCTTCGATCAGACCGATTTCCTTAAGCGCCTGTATATCGGAATGAACATTCTTCACGTCCCGACCCAAAAGACGCGCCAAGGGACGAATACCCGTCGGACCGTTCTTTTGCAGAACGCGCAAGAGTTCCCATCGTTTGGTCGTGATCGTTTTTAAAAGACCCTCCACCGAATCGAAGGTCACGAACTCTCCTTGGGGCTCTCCGGTTTCCCAAGCGGTTTTGAATCGATTCAATCCTTTTTCAAGATTCTCCACCTGAATGATGACTTTTCTCATTGTTGTTCCTCCTTCTTGACATCGGTATTGAAGTCCTCGATGAGGTGATCCACCGTTGTGAACACATACGGTTCTTCCCGATCCCGGTAATGTCGATGATCCCGTTATCGTAGCCGACGATTCTCTGGCCATTCCTTCCATAGAAGAGTCGATATTTGAACCCATGGCTCCGATCCGGATCAGGACGATCAAGTTTCCAGATCACCATTTCGACAATCGCCCCATTCGAAAGGACCTTCCGGTCCCGATATAGAAGATGCGCTTCATTCATGTTGGTTATTGTGCCAACAATTTAAAAAAAGCAATCCGGGTGGCAACAATTTTGTTAACCGTCCACCCCACAGCCCCTCAAGCTTTGGCAGACACGAGCAGGCGAAAAGAAAGGATGGACCTCCATGGATGCTATCACATTTGGGCTTTCCGGCCCCGCCCAGCTCCGGGCGCAATTCTTTCCTCGGCATAAAGTCGGACTGTCCGACGTAGCCAAGGTCATAGATCTCTCCGTCAGCCGAATGAGCCGCCGACATCGCGCAGGAAGGCTCAGCCTCAAAATTCCGGAATTGTCAAGCAATCTGACGACCCGGGACGGCCGGATCCAGATCCTCGAAGGACACGCCGGAGCGGGGAAGAGCACGGCCCTGGTCCCGGTCCGCTACGCCCTGGAAGCCTCCGGGTTCGACGTGATCGGGCCAGTTTGCAGGGAAAGAGGGCCGCAGGTCTCGAAAAAGATACTGGCATCAAGAGCCATACCCTCGCGAGCCTCCTCCGGGAGCTTCAGGGATACGATCGTGAGGACGGGACAACGGCCCCGCCGACGAAGAGGTTGACGGAGGAAACGGTCGTCGTCGTGGACGAGGCCGCGATGAACGACACCCGGCTCATGGCCGGTCTGATCCGGGAGACGGAAAAGGCGGGGGCCAAGCTCCTGCTGATCGGCGATGAAAGCCAGGTGCCTCCCGTTGCCGCTGGCAATCCTTTCAAGACCCTCAAGAAAGAACTGGGCTTTGCCGATCTGACGGAGAATCGCCGCCAGCGTCAGGACTGGCAGAAGAACGCCAGCCGGGAGATTCGCGCCGGCCAAGTGAAGGAAGGGCTCCAGAAGTACCTCGATGCCGGTATGATCACAATTGCCAAGGACAGGGACGAGGCAACCAAAAAAACAGTAGAGGGCTTTCTGGCGCGTTTCAATCCCGGGGCTCCGACCAAAACCTTGCTCACCGCGTACAAGAGGGCCGACGTGGCCGAGCTGAACGCCCGGGTGAGAGAGGAAATCGGGGATTTCCTGACCGGACCTTGGGTCGAGACGACCGTCCGGGACCGGGAAGGAAACTCCGAAGGCAAACGCGAATTCCAGGCCGGAGACCGGCTCTACTTTAAGAAGAACGACAAGAAGATGGGGGTTATGAACGGGGAAACCGGGACTCTCACGAATATAGACGTGACAAGTGACGGGAAAGACTGCGTTTTCACTGTCAAGATGGACAAGGGGTCGGAGGTCCGGTTCGATCCGCGAGATTATGCGCAGATCGACTACGGATATGCGATCACGATCCACAAGAGCCAGGGGGAGACCGTCGACTTTTCCTCGAACCTGGTCACGGGCATGGGGTTGAACGCCCTTTATGTCCAGTTGACTCGCCACCGGGACGACACGCAGATCGTGTTGACGGAGGACCAGGTGGACAAGATGGTCCAAAACAGCGGGGTGGAGCTTGAGCCCACGGACAAGATGATCGATTTCGTCGAGCGGATCATGTCCGAACATCCGAGCCTCGAACTTCCGGAGGACTGGAACAAGGATTTCGATGTCTGCCGCAACTGGCTCGACAACTTCTCCGGGGTCGAACTTGGTGCCCGGGAAGTATTCGTATTCGATGGTCGGCTGGAGAAGGTCAAGTCCCTTCTCACCTCGATCCGGAAAACCGAGAAGATGAACGTCCTGGACTTCGAGATTGTGGACGAGAGAGAAAAGAAAGAAGAGCAGGAGATCGGAAAGGAAGTCCAGGGGAAATCGGAGGGCCGGAGCGAGGAACTTTCCGTGGAGCGAAGGATTGAGAACGAAGGGATCAAGCCGGGGGGAAGGGAAAGAGAGAGGGAATACGAGCCGGAACGGGGAGGGATGGAAATGGGGATGTGATGCCTTCCGGTGACGTGTCACAATTCCAGGAGATTCCCCCTGCTCCGGCCTCTCCCTTCCTCGCGCCTTCCCCTCGCGACACTGAGACTCTTGGGGTCTCTGTGCGCTTCGCTGGTCTCCGACCCGGCGCTTCAATTCGGTCGAGGCCTCCGGAGGAGGGCTGAAAGAACTCGATTTCAAGATATCCTTGGTATCCCCTCCTTGCCACTACATCCCCCGGTAACCGAACGGACCGTTGAAGTAAAAAGATACCGTCCCCATCGCCGTGACCGTCGACGGATAGTTGGACTGATAGACCGGAAGGGCCACCCCCGCCCCCCAGGTGGCCGAAAATTCTTTTCCGTGTGGCCATGTGACCTCAACCTCGGGTGCCGCCCAGAGAAAGGACCAGGCCGGGGCATTGGCTCTCCCGAAGAAAAGGTTCTGTCCACTCTGGGATTCTCCGTAGAATTCCAGCAGATACCCCGTCCCCCACTCCGTGTTGACCACATGCTCGAATGCTCCGGCAAAGTAGAGGAGATTTCCATCGACCATGTGGAAATCGGGTGTGTTGATGCTGGTCAGTCCGTTGTTGAAGGTGTACCCCACACCCACCGTCGAGGGATTTTCCACAATATCGCCTAACTGGAGGTAGAAGATGAACGGCTTGACGTGTTTTCGTACCAGCAGGAAGACCGATTCGTTGAAGGTTCCGTTTCCCAGCTGATCAGTTCCGTAGTCCTGGGGATTCAAATTCTGGTATTGCCCGGAGGGAACCCAGAAATCAAAGGTCAGGGCGATGGCCGGACGGGCAAGGGGGAGATAGACGTTCTGGTCGCTTGTCAGCTCCCATTTGATTTCGAAGTGGGTGTTTCCCGCTCCGAAATGGCTTGCGGATGTACCTTGAGGGGATACCGGCGGACCCACCGTATTCAGGATCAATGGAATGAAGGTGTCGAGTTCCAGATTGTGTCCGAGCCCGATAGACAGACGCACGGGATTATAGAGGGACGAGGATCCTGGAGAGAGATAGTCATAGACAAATACTGGTTCCAGATACCAGGAGCCGATCGGCTCGACCTCGGCCGTCCCGGTAAAAAACGGACCGCTAGTGTTGGGGCCCCAAGGGAGAAAGGGCGGGGCCAATGCCTGGAAGTCCTTGGCCATCTCGGCATCGTCCGAAAAGGGCAGGAAGAAGTCTCCTTCTCCGGGATTGGCGGGCGAGATGGCCAAAGCAGCGGAGGGGAGGATACAGAGAAGAAAGGAGATCCCCGCAAGAACGCAGAATAGGTGTTTTCTGAAAGAGGACAACATGCGGAAGGCTCCCGAACAGGATTGTAGTTAGAGGTTAACGGGAAACAGGGAATCCCGGCATCGGCGTTTCATCGTGTTTTTCGAGAAGGACGGCCAGGGCGTGGGAGTTTTGTCCGTTGTGGATCAGAGCCTTGGCCAACATCTTCCGGTAACCGTGCGGCCAAGTGCGTCGCGGCTCGATGAGGGAGAGGAGGTGGAGGGCGTGATGATACTGGTGGTGGGCGATGAGAATCCGGGCCTCGTTTAGAATATAGGGTTCGTCGTTGTCGTCTGCTTTGAGGGTCCGAGCTTGTTCGAGATAGCCGATGGCCTTCCTGTAGTCGCCTTCCTTGAACTCAATGTAAGCCATGTTGTTGAGGATGGTCGGCTCGGTCGGGCTGTCCCGGAGAGCCTGTTTCAGGTCCTTTTTTGCAAGATCGAGATGCCCTTCCCGGATTTCTGAATAAGCCTGCTGCTCGTGAAGATAGGCCCTGACGGCCGGTTCGGTGGAGGCGGCGCAGGCGGAAAGAAATAAGAGAAGGCTTACAAGAGGCAAAAGTGCAAGTTTTTGTTTCATCTATAAAATCCTTTTTTAAACAGATTCACATCGGAAATTCTTCGTTCCGGGCCCGAAGGCGGGCATAGTAGGCGGCCGCCAGGCCTAGTACAGCGAAGTCGTCAAGAAGGCCCAAGAAGGGAATGGTATCGGGAATAAAATCGATGGGGGTCAGAAGATAAAAGAGAGCCCCATATGCGATGAACTTTTCGGGGAGAGTGAGCGTATCCGAATGGATAATGGTCCACAGGGCCGAGATTCTTTCGGACCAGTCCTTTCCCATTTCCTTGAAGGAAAAAACCTTTCCCGAATTTTTCTCGACATCGGCCTGTTTTTTAGACTGAGCCCCAATCTGGACGAGCCCGGTAAGGATTCTATCCCCTGAAATGGTCTTGTCCCGCTCGAAATCAGCGTCCAGACCAAGATTACAAATGGCGGCCGAATACTCTCCGGAGGGCATGCAAGGGACCAGGAGGGCTTGGACGTTTTCCTTTGAAGGATTGAGACGTCCTTCCGAGACAAAGCGGTAACAAGCGTCCCTGATGGCAGGAACATAGACCGGAGGAACCGGATCCCCCTCCGGCTTCTTTATCCAGCGCCGAAGGGTCATTCCCGATAGCCCGATCTGTTTGCCCAATTCTTCCGGGGAGTATCCGGTTTCTTTCAGGAGGATTAACAATTGTGAATTTGTCATGGAC
>DAIEST010000065.1 GCA_027346125.1 Leptospirillum sp.
ACATGACCAACCTATTGAACTGGATCTTCGTCAGCGTTCTGTCAATCGCTCTCCTTTTCCTCCTCTCTCTGTGGATGCTCCTGTTTATTCCCGCTGATTTTTTCCACAGGCTTCCGGAAAACTCCCATCGGGGACGAATGGCCAGAGTGGCCCGCTTCGTTGGGGGACTCGTTCTGCTAGGAGTCGGGGGGTTCCTCTCGTTGCCGGGAATTCCGGGTCCGGGATTCATTTTCGTCGGACTGGGCCTGTTTTTTATGGGATTTTTGGACGGAAATCGACTCGTGAGTTTCCTGAGGAAACATCCGGAAACAATGAATACCTTGAACCGTTTTCGAGTCAGATTCAAACGACTCCCCCTGAATCTGCCGGACTGAATGCCGGAATCCGGTGCCGAAAATCTTAAGGACGATGGATTGCCAGCGGTTCTCCCGTACCTGTGCTTTCCCGTCTACAGAAAAATCGGACCATGGGGGGGAACAGGGCGCATTCCGGGAAAGCGCCTTACTTTTTCCCGGTCTCTCCACTCGTCCGAAAGACCATGCGGCCCCAAGTCATTTCACGGTTGAAGCCGCTAGCCCCTGAGTTCCTGAAACAGGCTCAGAAAGGTGATGACCCCCTCCCGGGTCAGAACACCGACAACCTGACCGTCGTTCATCACAGGAAGCTGGTTGACCCCATCGCGATCCATCATCTTGAGCGCCGACGACAGGGAATCACTGGACTGGACCCTTTTCAGACTTTCCATCGGGATCATCACCTGTCCGGCCGTCCGCTCTCCCCAGTCGGACCGGGGAATCTCTTTGATCTGGTGGAGGGTCACAAGACCGACCGGAACACCTTCCCGCTCGACCAGAAAACATCGGCTCCCTCTCGATATGATCTGCTCTTCCACAAGCTCTTTCAGGGACTCCTGTTCGGAAACAGTATCGCAGCTCCGGCTCATGGCTTGGGATACCTTGTACTCTCCGAGCCATCCCTGAAATGTTGTCTGCTGAATCTGGGACGCCGCTGCATTACCTAAAAACCACCCGATGAAACTGATCCACAGACCTTCCCCAAAATTGCCATGGAAGATTTTCCAGATCCCAAGAAAGATGAAAGAAAATCCGAAAAATTGTCCGACATTGGCGGCAATGATGGTGGACCGGCGAAAGTTGTTGGTAATGGCCCAGACAACGGCCCGAAATACCCTTCCGCCGTCAAGAGGATATCCGGGAATCAGGTTGAACCCTGCAATGACCAGATTGATGTAAGCAAGATATCTGAGCAGACCCGAAAAAGGTCCAAGGCCCGAAAATACTGATCCCATCCCGTAAAAAATCGCTCCCAGGGCAAAACTCACAAGAGGTCCCGCAATAGCGACAAAAAATTCGGAAACGGCACTCGGGGGATCCGACTCGATCTGGGCTACCCCCCCGAAGACAAAGAACGTGATACTTCGGACCGGAATTTTATACCGGAGAGCGACGATGGAATGCCCGATCTCATGCAGCAACACACATGCAAAAAACAGGACCGCTGTCATTCCTCCGACAACCCAGTATTGCGGCGACGACCAGCCGGGAAACTCCACGGGGTAGTAACCGATCGCCAGGGTCCACGTCATCAGGATGAAAACCACGAACCAGGAGTAGTCCAGACCGATGGAGATTCCCAGAATCTTTCCAAGAGGAATATTTTGTCGGGGCACGAGTCTCGTTCTCCTCATGTATGTATGATCGAAAAACACATCAGTTCTTCAGAAAGTTTTCCCAAGGTCTTCCACCTGTCCCCGGGAGACCGCCAAAGACCGGGGGATTTCGGGAGACGGTTAAGTATACCCCCCACCACAAATCCCCGGCTTTGCATCGGGCCAGAGCTCAGGTACAGTCTTTCTATCGATCCGGTCCCCCGGATCATATTCGTCTTTACGTTCCCTCCAACACCGGAACCGGAGAGCGACGATGGAATGGAAAGGACTGAGACAGGTCGACGCCCTTCGCCTCCTTGCCGAAGAGGGAGAAAATCTCCTCCCCCAGGAGCGCCCCGCCACTCTGAACTCCCATATTGCGAAGATTCTTTCCGAACCGATGCTCCTCCTTCTCCTTGCCGGAGGAGGACTTTACCTGCTTTTGGGGGACCGTTCCGAAGGGCTTTTTCTCCTGTCGTTCGTCGTCGTCGTCATCGCGATATCCCTCGTCCAGAACTGGAAAACAGAACTCGCGCTGGATGCGCTCCGCAACCTTTCCTCCCCAAAAACAAGGGTTGTCCGGGACGGGAACCAGACCATGATCTCTTCGAAAGAGGTCGTCCGGGGCGACATCCTCATTCTGGAAGAAGGTGCCCGGGTTTCGGCGGATGCCAGACTCCTCGAGGGCAGACTTGATATCGATGAGTCTCTTCTCACTGGAGAATCGATGCCGGTGCTGAAGATCCCGGGCCCGGACAGCCTGCCGTTCTCCCGTCCGGGCGAGGAGACAAGCCCGTTCGTCTATGCCGGAACGGTTGTGACCAGGGGTGAAGCGATCGCACGCGCCGAAACCACAGGAGAGAGAACCGCTGTCGGCACCATCGGGCTAAGCCTGTCGGGGCTCGCAGAGAAACGGTCTCTCCTGAAAGATTCCTCGCTCCGCTTCGTCCGGACCTTGTCCCTGATCGCTCTCGGTCTGGCCGGGGTGGACATTGTCCTCAACCGGATCTGGGTACAGAAAAGCGTCCTCGAAAGCCTCTTGAACGGACTGGCTTTGGCAATGGCTATTCTTCCGGAGGAGATTCCCGTCATTCTGACGGTTTTCCTGGCTCTGGGCGCCTGGAGGCTGTCCAGGACCCAGGTACTGACTCACCGGTTCTCCGCAGTCGAGATTCTGGGATCGATTACAGTATTGGCTGTGGACAAGACCGGAACGATCACCGAAAACCGGATGGAACTGAAGGAAATTTCTGTTGAAGGACAAGAATTCCGAGTGAGCGATGAAAGTACGCTTCCCGAAGAGTTCCATTCGGTCGTGGAGTTTGCACTCCTCGCCACTCCGAAAACCTCTTCCGACCCGATGGAACAGGCTCTTTCCGAGTTCGCTCAATCGTTTCTCAATGGGACGGAACATCTCCACGAGAACTGGAAGGCCGAGAAAATCTACGGTCTCGAGCCGCCGATCCTGGCAATGGCAAGATCCTACCCCTCCGAACCGTCCGGAAAGCATCTTTTCGCCACCAAGGGTTCTCCCGAATCGGTCCTAGACTTGTGCCGCGTATCGCCGGAGACCTCGATCAGGGTTCTGTCCCGGGTAGAGGAAATGGCGAGCCGGGGGTTCCGGGTTCTTGGGGTTGCCCGGGGAATCTGGACATCGGACACGCTGCCGGACAATCTCCACGATGTTTCCTTTGGGTTCCTCGGGCTCCTGGGGTTCCGGGACCCTCCGAGAAAAGAGGTCTGGAAGGCCATCAGGGAGTGCTCTGGGGCGGGAATACGGGTCATCATGATGACGGGCGATCATCCCGAAACGGCCCGGGCCATCGCCCGCGAAGTCGGGATACCGGATACCGGGGTGATTACTGGCAGGGAACTCGACGCCCTGCCCGATCCGGACATTCGTGCCCGACTGGCACGGGTTTCCATCTGCGCACGGCTTTTTCCCGAGCAGAAGCTGAGACTGGTGAACCTTCTGCAGGAGAACGGCGAGATCGTTGCCGTCACGGGGGACGGGGTGAACGATGCCCCGGCATTGAAAGCCGCCCGGGCCGGAATCGCAATGGGACAGCGCGGGACCGATGTCGCACGGCAGGCGGCGGATCTTGTCCTCCTGAACGACAGCTTTGGAAGCCTGGTCTCCGGGATCCGGCTTGGCCGCCTGATCTTCGAGAATCTTGTCCGTGCGATCCGCTTCGCTCTGTCTGCCCATATCCCCCTTGTCGGACTCAGCCTGCTCCCGCTGATATTCAAGGGAACAATGATCCTGACTCCGGTCCATATCGTCCTTCTGCAGTTGATCATCGATCCCGCCTGCTCGCTCCTCTTCGAGTCGGAACCCGCCCGGAAAGATTTGATGAAAGATCCGCCACGCCCGCAGAGCAGGACGCCTTTCGGGTGGGAGACGATCCGGACTGCCCTGTGGCAGGGCTTCGGCGTAACCGGGATCTTGCTGGGAGGATTCATCACGTTCCATATCCTCCGGTGGCCGGTGGAAAAAAGCCGTGCCGCGCTCTTTGCGGCGCTTGTTCTGACAGTGCTTCTTCTCATTCTGGTCAACCGGACCACCTCATACGCAGAGAGAGAAAAGGAGTCTCCCGGAAACCCGGTCGCAACGAGACTCTTCATCGCCGTTCCCCTGTTCCTGCTCCTGTTCTACACGGTTCCATTCCTGAAAAACCGCATGGGGTGGGGAAATTTGACTACGGACTCACTTGTACCTGTTTTTCTGCCTGTCCTTGGACTCCTCTTTCTGGAGGGGCTTTATCTCAAGAGTATCCGGACATTTCAGGACTGGAGGGCGACGAAGCGGAGATAATCGGGGGGAACTGCAGCGGGTTTCCGGCCGGACCCATCGTCGAAAAGAAAGCGGCGTTCCTCGATGGACTTCCGACTTTCACGAATGTCCAAGCCGATTACCAGTACGAAATGGATGGGAAAACAATCACTTCTCCGAATCCGGAATGCCCATCCCGGAAGGCAGACATGCAATCATGCGAAGACCCCGGCCGTGACGGAGATCCGTACCAACGGATCTCCGTTCGGAACCGGAAGGGCATTTCCCGTTCAGGAGAATCTTTCAAGAAATCGATCACTGATGATGGTGCTGCTCCATCATCCCGTGATGCATCATCATCGTTTCCCGCCACAGTTTCTTGACCTTCTCGAACTGTTTCGGCGACAGGATCAGATGCGCCTTCGCGATCATGTCGAGATAGCTGTCCATAATCTTCTTCTTGTGGGCCAGGATCCGGTCCATGTCCTTCCTGACCTCTCCCGTGTCGATCTTCCGGTGCATCATGTCTTTCATGACATCGAGATGGAGCACCTTGATCCGGGCCTTCTCCATAATCGCTGTCTTCCGAAAGGCGGCCTTCAGGTCGGAGAGTTTCCTGGCCTGATCCCCGGAAAGTCCAAGCCGGTCCCGGTTCATGAGGTAAAAAGTGACCGGACCTCCGTGCATCATCATCCGCATCATCATGGCGTGGTGCTCCATGTCGGCCTTCGCTTCGGTCAGTCCGGTCAGCCCCACCAGAACAATACCTGCCAGAAGAACCAGCATCCGGGCCGATTTCCTGAAATCCATCTTCAACCTGAACCTCCTTGAAAGAAAGTGACACCGCATACCGTTTGACTTGCCGCTGGACGGAAAGGACGGCAACTGGACCCGGCAAAGCCAAGCTTCCGCAGAAAGTGTGGAAGAGAATTCTTGAAAAATGATGGAAACCGGAATTCGGGATTGGAAAAGCCTTACCGGACAAGGACAGGAGCGGATGCGGAATGCTACAGAGGGAGATCGATTACAAGCTCCGTTCCGTTCCGGGAAGGCTGGGAGTCTTTCATGTTGTGGACAGACAGCTGCCCCCCATGAACGCGAACGATGGCAGCCATGATGACCGAACCCAGGCCAAGAGAAATCTCGGAATCCGAGATCCCTTCCTCGGTCGGGAATCGTCTTGTCCGCCGCTTTCCAAAAAGAATGGCTTCTGCCGGACTGATCCCCGGACCATCATCCTGGATACGAATGCGGGCC
>DAIEST010000087.1 GCA_027346125.1 Leptospirillum sp.
AAGTTGCCGGAAGTTCTCCCGTTCATGAGTTCGCGGGATCTGGTGGTATTTCCGAACATGGTCGTTCCCATTGTCGTGGCGAAGCCCCGCTCTGTGGCGGCTCTCGATTCGGCCCTGTCCGGAAACCGGCTCCTGTTCGTCTCTGCGGCCCGCCGCCTGTCGGGGGAAGAGGCGGAACCGGAACCCGTCTATACGGTCGGGACCGTCTGCGTGGTGGCCAAGAGTTTCCGCGGGCCGGACGGGAGATCGAGGGTTCTGCTGCATGGACTGTTCCGGGGGAAGATCAGCCGCTGGACCACCCGCGAGCCGTTCGAGCAGGTGAAGTTCGCCGCCTATCCCGACTTTTCCCACTCCCTGGGCATTCAGGCCCAGGCCCTGATGCGACAGATCGTCGAACAGGCGGAGCAGCTCTTCAGGCTCAATCCCCTTCTGTCGCCGGAGCTTCTTTCCGTCATCCAGTCGATCGAGGATCCCGGAACGCTGGGATACCTGGTCGTCGCCAACCTGGGGCTCAGGACGCCGGATCTCCAGAAGATCTACGAGAACCGCCATCCGCTCCGGCGTCTTTCCAGGGTTCTTTTCTTCCTGAACCGGGAAATCTCCCTTCTGGACGCCAAGCGGAAAATCCAGATGGATGCCAAGGGAGAAATCGACCGTTCCCAGCGGGAATACTTCCTCCGGGAGCAACTCAAGGCGATCCAGAAGGAGCTTGGCGAGTCTCCCGACGCGAACGACGAACTGGAGCGGTTCTCGCAGAAGATCGACGAAGCGGCGCTTCCGGCCGTCGTGCTCGAGGAGGCGGAACGGCAGATGAACCGGTTTTCGAAGCTGCATGCGGAGTCTTCCGAAGCGGGGGTGGTCCGATCCTACCTCGAGTGGATCACGGATCTCCCCTGGAAACCGCCTGCCCCCCTCCATATCGATCTGGTCAAGGCGCGGACCCTCCTGGATCAGGACCATCTGGGTCTCGAGAAAGTCAAGGAGCGGATTCTCGAGTATCTGGCCGTGCGCGTCCTGAATCCCCGGGGAAAGCCCCCCATCCTCTGTTTTGTGGGGCCTCCGGGTGTCGGAAAGACCTCGCTGGGAGAATCGGTCGCGAAGTCCCTGAAGCGCCCCTTTATCCGCATTTCCCTGGGAGGCGTCCGGGACGAGGCGGAAATACGGGGGCACAGGCGCACGTACGTGGGCGCCCTTCCGGGCCGGATCCTTCAGGGGATGCGGCAGGCGAAGGTGACGGACCCGGTCTTCATGCTCGACGAACTCGACAAGATGGGGACGGACTTCCGGGGAGATCCGTACAGCGCGTTGCTGGAAGTGCTCGATCCGGAACAGAACAGACACTTCAGCGACCACTACCTGAACCTTCCCTACGACCTTTCCGGGGTCCTTTTTCTGGCGACGGCCAACGTGCTCGACACGCTTCCGCCTCCCCTCCTGGATCGTCTGGAGGTCATCGAGATTCCGGGATACACCGAAGAGGAAAAAAAAGAGATCGCCCGGACTCACCTGTGGCCCCGGCAGCGACGGGAAAACGGGATTCCGGCCAGACGGATGGAACTGTCGGACGAAGCGCTGGAGACGATCATCCGGGAATACACCCGGGAATCGGGCGTCCGCTCCCTGGAACGGAAACTGGCGATGCTCTGCCGGAAGGTTGCCGTCAGAACGCTGAAAGGCGACAAAAAACGGGTCCGGGTCAGGCCGGAAGATCTCGATTCGATGCTGGGGCATGCCCCGTTCCATGAAACGCCGGAGGAGGAGAGTTCCCTTGTCGGCGTGGTCCGGGGCCTGGCCTGGACTCCCACCGGAGGAGATCTCCTGTTTGTGGAAGCGACGCTCCTGAGGGGCAAGGGACAGCTGACCATCACGGGAAAGCTGGGGGAGGTGATGCAGGAGTCTGCCCAGGCGGCGCTCACCTATGTCCGCTCCAGTCCCGAAACCATCGGGGTGCCGGTGGATTTCTGGGGGAAAAAGGATGTCCATCTCCATGTTCCGGAGGGGGCCATTCCGAAAGACGGTCCGTCCGCGGGCATCACCATGGCGGTTGCCATCGCGTCTGCGGCCATCAACCGCCCGGTTCGCGGAGATATCGCGATGACGGGGGAGATCACCCTGAGGGGAAGGGTCCTGCCGATCGGAGGACTCAAGGAAAAGCTTCTGGCCGCCCGCCGGTTCGGGATGAAGGAAGTCCTCATCCCGTCCGAGAACGAGCGGGACCTGTCGGAGGTTCCGCCCGAACTCCGCGAAACATTGATCATTACCCCGGTCCGGAGGATGGAAGAGGTGTTCGAACGGGCCTTTTCCCAGAAGCCGGCCGAATGCCATGGAAGCTGACTGGATCCGGGAATTCTCCGCCCGACTGGGAACTCCCCCTGCGCGCGTTCTCCGGGGAATCGGAGACGATGCGGCCTGTCTTCTCTCTCCCGAAGGTCGAACGCTTCTCTGGACGACGGATACCCAGCGGGAGTCGGTGCATTTCCGGTGGGAATGGATGTCTCCCGAGGATGTGGGGCACCGGTTGTTTATCGCGAATCTGAGCGACATCCTGGCCAAAGGGGGCACACCCTATGCGGCGCTGGTCGCGATCGGGGTTCCCTCCGGCTTTCCGGAACCCGGGGTGATGTCGTTTTATGACGGGCTCGCCCAGGTCAGCCGCCGTTTCGACTGCCCGGTGGTCGGGGGGGATATCTCCCGCAGCGCCGGCGGGTTCGACGCCGTCCTGTCTCTTCTGGGAACCGCCCCTGAGGGAAGGTTCCCCGGCCGGGAGGGATTGTCGCCCGGAGATTCCCTCTATCTTGTGGGCAGGCCGGGCCTGGCCCGGGCGGGATATCTCGCCTGTCTCGGGAACCGACTGTCCGATCCGGCGTTCTCCCGGGCGGTCGATGCTTTCCGGCGTCCGCGCACATTCCCCTGGATGTCGGAACTGGCGAGCGAGGGGGACGGCTTGTCTGCCGCGATGGATACCTCCGATGGCCTGGGACAGGCGGTCTTCGAGATGGCGGACAAATCCGGCGTCTCCGTCTGGCTGGATCCGCCGTCGGGCTGGCTTGGCCATCTGGAGGTCGCCGGAGAAATCCTGGGCGAGGATCCTTTCCGGCTCGCCTGGCAGGGAGGGGAGGACTACGATCTTCTGCTGGGTGTCGGAGGCGGACGCGAAGAGGCTTTTGTCAGTCGAATCGGGCATTTTTTGACTGGAACCCCGGATCGGCCGGATCGGATTGTCCGGCTCGGAACGGTACGATCTGGAGAAGAGCGGGGAAAGGGAGCGGTATTGATCAGAAAATCGGACGGCAGCTTCGAGCCCCTGGAAAGGGTCGGCTTTGATCACACCCGAAACTAGCTACCAGCGGTGGAAGGCGCGTCTGACCGAACTTGTCATGAAGGATCCCGATCCGAAGAAGGTCGCACTGGCACTGGCCCTGGGTTTTTCTGCCGCGTTTCTGCCGCCGTTCGGGTTTCACACGGTTCTGGTGATGGTGGTCGGCTATTTTCTGGGGGTCTCCGTTCCCCTGGCGGTTCTGGGAACATGGATCAACAACCCCTGGACGTTTATTCCCCTTTTCCTTCCGGCCTATGTCCTGGAAGTCAACCTGGGAGCGTTCCTGCTCCACCGGAAAGTCTATTTCCCCTCATTGGGATCCCTGTCCCGGATGCCTTACCAGACGGTCCTGGCCCAGGTCAAACTGGTACTCTGGCCGTTCGTTCTGGGCAGCGTCGTGATATCGGCCGGGATTTTCATCCTTTCTTTTTTTTCGGCTTATGGCTTTTTGAAGTTCCGGAAGGGATCCCCTTCTTCACCACCCTGAGCCGAACGGCACGATCCCTCGCATAGCAGGACGGCTTGTGGCACCTGGGAAGAAACGAAACGGGTTTCTTGCCGTCGGAATACACGCGGATCCGGTGAGTCTTGATGCCATGGAGGAGCAGTACCCTTTTGGCGGCCAGGGCCCTTTTGAGTCCCAGGGAGCGATTGTACCGGCTGGTGCCTTTCGGATCCGTATGCCCGGTGAGAACGATGGAGAAACGGGGGTTCTTTTTGAGAAGCTTCGCGTAGGCGATCAGAACGGCCCTGTTTGCGTAGGAGACCCGGCTCGAGTTGAAGGCGAAGAAAATGTCCTTCTGCAAGGGGAGACGGGGGGAAGGTTTTGCGACCGCTTTCTTCTTCGGCGGCGGTGGCGGAGGAGCGGGAGCCGCCGCCGGGGTCCTGGGAAGGACGGCGGTCGGGGTCGCATAGATCCGGAGGGTTTTGGAGGAGACCTCCGACGGATGGTAGCTCCGGGAATGCCCCGTCACGATGATGCCCGGAAGCTGGTTCGAGCTGTCGGGACCCGGCGCGAGGGATTTGACTGTTTCCTGGCTGGTGCAGGAAGCCAGCGCGCCGGCCAGCAGCGTCAGGGAAAGGATGCGAAGAGACCTGTTCGAACGGAATGCAATGGACCGGAATGTATTGGGCATGCGCCTTCCTTATCGGAAAGAAGGTGGATGAAAGCTGGCTTATGGTACACATCCCGCTTGCCGGATTGCAAGGTTCGAGGATCTTTCCGGGTTTCCCGAAAAACGGAAAGAACTTGAGGAATAAAGAGCTTGAGGGATATGGATGATGCGCCGGGTTGGCGTACAATGGAAAAGGGGGCCATCGGCCCCCTTTTCGTTTCTCTTCCTGTCGAAACGGAAATTACATCGAGATTTTCATGAAATGGGCAATCCGGTTTGACTGCCAGCATTTCTCGTTGTGATCCGAGCAGAGGTCGTAGCTGGGGATCGAGCGCTTTCCGTAGGAAACGATCTTGATCCTGTTTTTCTTGATGCCCAGGCGCACCAGATACATCATGGCCGCCTTGGCTCTCTTCTGGCCGAGGACGATGTTATAGGTGTCGGTGCCGCGTTCGTCGGCATGACCGGCGATCACCACATTGACAGTCGGATTGGCATTCAGGATTGCCGCGTCTTTTTTCAGGATGCTACGGTCTTCCGACGTCAGGAGGGACTTGTCGAACCCGTAGGTAATATCTTTCGAAAGGGTCGAATCGAGATCCGACTGCGTCGGTGCCGCATTCTCGACCGGTGCCGGAGCCGGTGCCGGGGCTGGGGCCGGAGCTGTTTCGCTTGTGGATGACTCGGTTCCGGAAGCGGCACCCTTTGTTGACGAACAACCTCCGGTAACAAGAACTCCTGCCAGGAGGAGGGACAGACCTACAAGTGTTTTGTTGGAACGCATTCGATGACTCCTTCGTATGATTTAAGTTGTGCCCGGGAGATCCCGGTTCACGTGTTTGGTGCCTGCATTAAAGTCTGGATGCCTTGATGCGGGGATGGACCCCGGGCATCCAGCCCGTCGATATCGATCAAGGATTAACGAATCCAGATTCCCGTGACAACGAGGGTTCCCATTGCCTTTTTGTAGTGCACGACGACCTTTTCGCCCGTCTTGATTGCCGATGGTCTGACATGTTTCCGGCCCTTGACGATGGTTGTATGGGCTGTCAGGGCTCCGCCAAAAACGATTTCCTTCTTTCCCCTGCCTCTTGAGACGACGATGGTCTGCGGTGAAGCGGACAGGTCTGTCGCCACAACGGTACCTGCGAAGGAAAGGCCCTTGAACCTGGGTTTGGCAGGGTGCTTCTTTGGCATGGCCATCTTCTTTGCCGGTTTTTTTGCCGGAGCCGGGGCCGCCGGTGCAGCAGGAGCGGCCGGTGCGGCGGGGGCGGCGTTGTCCGCAAAGCTCGTCTGCGGGGCAAGAAGAAGGGCTGTGGACCCGAACACGGCCACGAGCGACCATGCGAACCGGGACAACGTTCGAGATGTAGTAAGGGACATGAATGGTCCTCCTGATGATGAAGATGGATCGGGTGAGTGATAAATGTGCCCGGGATTTGATTGTGTGTCCGAAACGCCAGCCGGCAATCCTTCGGAAGGGATTGGAGCCGATTTGGCGTCTTTTGTCAGGTTCCCTTGGCTATTGACCTGCAAAATGAATGTTCTGGC
>DAIEST010000108.1 GCA_027346125.1 Leptospirillum sp.
AAGAAACCTACTTCAGACTGGACATATAGTCCGCCAGGGCATCCAGATCCTTCCTGCGAAGGTAATTGAACGCCGGCATCATGGACTTGGGCTGTACCGCCCGGGGATTGGCATGGTGAACCAGATGCCACCCCTTGATCGGAAGCCGGCTTCCCACATGAAGAAGGTCAGGCGCTTTCCGGTCGGAACCGAACACCGTGGGGCTTTCCCCCACAAAGTCGGCCGCAGTCGGAGGAGCCCCGAAATACTGCCAGTCCTGGGTCTGCTCCGGAAGAAGCGTGTGACACCACCAGCATCCCTCACGGATAAAGACCACTTTTCCCTTCCCGATCATCGTGGGCCGATTGTCTCCGGTCATCATCGGGTCTTCCAGCGTCCAGCCGCTTTCCGTCCCGTAGTCTTTCGCCTTCTGGACCGCCGTGGCCGTCGGTGGAATCTTCGCCATCTGCAGCGTCGGGAACAGGATTGTGATGGACAATGTCACCACAAACAGGGTTGCGATCATCATCGTGCCAAATTTGTACTCGCGGTACGCCATCTCTAGACTCCTCAAGCAAGGCGTTGTTGAGCCCGGGCCGGAACATGCCGCCGGCCCCCTCCTGGAAATATCCCGAACTGATTAACGGCGGAACAGCCTCCGATTGAGCCAGGCTCTTCAATCAATTCGAGAAATATTCCAGATTCTTCTGAATCTTGTGCAAATGAATCCCGCAAGGCTGATCGACTGCGATATGGCCGAGGGACTCACTGTCTTGGGATGCGACGGATTATCAGTCTTTTCTGGTCCTCTGTCAAACGACATTTTCGTCTGTTCTCCAAAGGACTCCATGGCGTTCCCGAAATCTCACGCATGTGACGATCCTCCTCATGTCTCCGACAACGATTCCCCAGGAAACACGTTGAAGAACTCAGGATCATCCTTCGCTTTTGAGTCGACGAGAGAGTGTGCTAGGATGGACAATCGCTGTTGGAACACTATGGCTAGCCACAATTCGACTGACAAGCCCAAAACGCAATTCCGGCCTCAGGACGTTGTCCATTGCCATACGGACCTATTGCCGCTGGAGGAACCTTGTCCGGACATTCAAAGTGGGCAACCACCAAACACAAGAAAGCCGCCATCGACGCCAAACGGGGGAAAGCGTTCACCCGGCTGGCAAAGGAGATCACCGTGGCCGCCCGGATAGGGGGAGGAGATCCGGAAGGGAATCCCCGTCTCAGGACAGCCATGCTGAAAGCCCGTGAAGAAAACATGCCGATGGACAATATCAAAAAAGCCATTCAGCGGGGAACCGGAGAAATTCCCGGGGCACATTACGAAGACTACCAGTTCGAGGGGCATGGCCCAAAAGGTGTCGCCATCCTGATCAAGGTTCAGACGGACAATAAAAACCGTACCGTTCCGGAAATCCGGACCATTCTCTCAAAGAACGGCGGAAACCTCGGGGAAAACGGCTGCGTGTCCTGGATGTTCGACATGAAGGGAATCATTACCCTTGAAATTCCCGGCATCGATGAGGACAGGGCGATGGAAATGGCTCTCGAAGCCGGAGCGGAGGATATCCGCCTCCATGATGGAGGAGTGGATCTGGTCACCGCGCCCCAGGACTTTCCTGCCGTTCTCGAAGCCGTCAAAACCAAAAAGCTGTCCCCCGCCTACGCGGAAGTGACGATGATTCCCCAGACGACTGTTCCGCTTGACGGGAAGGACGCCCAGATGATGGTACGGCTCATGGAAGCACTGGAAGACCATGACGACGTGCAAAATGTCTATGCGAACTTTGACATTCCGGATCACCTTCTCGAACAGCTCCTCGGAGAAGGTTCTTAAAGACAAACAATCAATCTGGACATGCGAGTACCGTATTATGGATGATATCAAGGACCTGCGCCAGGGAATCGATCGTATCGATGGCCAGATTATCGCCTTGCTCAAGGAAAGAGCCGATCTGGCAAAAAAAGTGGGGGCGTACAAGAAGGAGAATTCCCTCCCCTTTCATGTTGTGGCGCGGGAACGCGAGATTCTGGACCGGATCGTGGAACAGGAAACCCATCCCTTCCCCAAGGAAGCCCTTCGGCATATCTACCGGGAAATCCTGTCCGCCTGTCTTTCCCTTGAGGAACCGGTCACCGTCTCCTACCTTGGTCCTCCCGCCACATATACCCACCAGGCCGCAATCAAGCATTTCGGAAATTCGCTCCGATTCCTTCATGCCACAACCATCCGGGATGTTTTCCGGTTCGTGGAAAGCGGAGACGCCCTGTACGGTGTCGTGCCGATCGAGAATTCGACGGAAGGGATGGTCAACTATACGCTGGATACCCTGGTCGAAACCGACCTCAAGGTCGTGGGCGAGATTGTCCTCCCCATCCACCACTGCCTCATCACCCGGGCTCAGGACTTCAAGGAAATACGGACCCTTTACGCCCATCCCCAGGCCCAGGCACAATGCCGGGGATTCCTCTCCAACAACATGCCGCACGTCCCTGTGGTGGAAACGAGCAGCAATACCCGCGCCGTCGAACTATGCCTGGAAGACAATCATGCAGCGGCCATAGCCGGTGAAATGGCCTCCGATGTCTACAATATTCCAATCCTCAGAAGACACATAGAGGATTACCCGGACAACCAGACAAGGTTCCTGGTCATCGGAACCATCGAACCCGGCAAAACCCGGAGAGACCAGACATCGATCATGGTTTCCATCATTGATCGGGTGGGAGCCCTTTCGTCGATTCTGGACCTGATTGCCCGACAGGGCATCAACCTGACCATGCTGGAAACGCGGCCCTCCCGCAAGAAAGCATGGGATTACATTTTTTTCATCGATATAGAGGGTCACCAGCAGGACGAACCGATCCGGGAATTGCTGAAGAAGTTACAGAACGTCTGCGCTTATGTTAAAATTCTCGGCTCGTATCCGGTCCCGGATCGCAAAAACACCGAAAGGGTTCGCCCTGAATGACCCCGTCAAGGAGACTGACATGATTATTGTTCTGAAACCGGATGCCACTGAACAGGACATCAAGCATATTTCTGAAAAATTGAAGGAAAACGGACTCAATGTCCATATCTCGAATGGCCAGGAACGGACGATCATCGGGGCGATCGGAGATGACCGCGTCCTTGCCGGGATCCCCCTTTCCATCTTCCCGGGAGTGGAGTCGGTCCACAAGATTCTCCAGCCGTTCAAGCTTGTCAGCAGGGAATTCAAGAAAGAGGACACGGTCATCCGGTTTCCCAATGGAGTCACGATCGGCGGGAAGGAAATCCAGATCATGGCCGGCCCCTGTGCCGTCGAATCCGACGAACAGCTCCTCTACATAGCGGAACGGGTCAAATCGGCCGGAGCCAAAATACTGCGCGGCGGCGCCTATAAACCCAGAACATCCCCCTACACATTCCAGGGACTGGGGGAAGAAGGGCTGCATCACCTTTCCAAGGCCCGGGAAAAAACCGGACTCCTCGTCATTACGGAACTGATGGATCCCAGAGACCTTCCCCTTCTGGAAAAACATACGGATATCATCCAGATCGGCGCGCGTAACATGCAGAACTTCCGTCTCCTGTCCGATGTGGGCCATAGCCGGAAACCCGTCCTTCTCAAGAGGGGGCTTTCCGCCACCATCAAGGAATTTCTCATGGCAGCCGAATATATCGCATCCCAGGGAAACCAGCAGATCATCCTCTGTGAACGGGGAATCCGCACCTTCGAAACAATGACCAGGAACACGCTGGATCTGAATGCCGTCCCGGTCCTGAAAAGCCTGACACACCTTCCGATCCTCGTGGATCCGAGTCACGGGACCGGACGATGGGATCTCGTCATTCCCATGGCCAGGGCAGGAATTGCGGCCGGTTGCGATGCGCTCATGATCGAAGTCCACAACAACCCGGAAGAGGCTTACTCCGACGGAGAGGAATCTCTCGTTCCCGATAATTTCGACCTCCTCATGAAAGAATCCCGCAGGATCGCCCAGGCGGTCGACCGGTTCATTGCTGAATGATGCCAGAGAGTCCCTTCCGAACCATTTCCATCCTCGGAGTGGGACTCATGGGAGCCTCTCTGGCCGGTGCACTCAAATCCCTCCCGGATCCCCCTGTCATCCGGGGCTCGACTCCCGATATCCATGAAGGAGAGAAAGCCCTGGAACGGGGACTTGTGGATTTCTACTCCCCGGACAACCGGACGGCGGTAAAAGGTGCGGATCTTGTCGTCCTTGCCGCTCCCCCATCGATCATTCCCGGAATCTGGGAGGAAATCGGAAACGGATTCCCTTCCGACACATTCCTGACCGACCTCGCATCCGTCAAAGGTCCGCTTTTTTCCCGATTCACCGACTCTTATCGTGCTTGCTTCCCTCACTACATCAGCAGCCACCCCATGGCCGGCAGGGAACAGCACGGCGTGGATGCCGCCCGACCGGACCTCTTCAAGGGAAGACTGACCTTCCTGATCCCCTTCTCCGAGAAACCGCATGAAACAGACATGCATCGGTTCCGGCAGTTCTGGACTCAGACAGGAAGTCCGACACAGATCACCCTCTCAGCGGAAGAACACGACCGGATCCTGGCCCGGATCAGCCACCTCCCCCATGTGATCGCATTCGCCTTGCTGGGAACACTCACGCAGTCCCCCAAACGGAACAATCTTCCCCATTGGGACTGGCCGACCCAGAAAGGGGGAGCGTTGTCGGATATTCTCCGGATCGCATGGAGTGCACCCGGACTCTGGAGCGACATCCTGATCCAGAACCAGTCGGAGATTCTTTCGGGGCTGGACGATTACGAACAGGATCTTCGCATGCTGAAAAGAATCATTCAGGAAAAAGACCGGATTTCCCTGGCCGCTCTTCTGGAAAGATGGCAGGAAAATGGAATGGAGGATATGCGACATGGACGGGAAGACTGACCTCCTGACCGAAGAGAAAGGGGGGCCGGATCAGGGTCGCATGACAATACGGGGCTGCCGTCATGTCCGGGGAACGGTGACTGTTCCCGGCGACAAGTCGATCTCCCACCGTTCCGTGATCCTGGGAGGAATGGCGGAAGGAACGACCCGGATCACCGGATTCCTTCCGTCCGACGATTGCCTGAATACCCTGAAAGCCTTTCAGCATCTGGGCGTTGTGGTCAATCGGCAGGAGGCATCGACTGTCTTCATGGAAAGCTCCGGGTATCAGGGGCTTTCGGAACCTTCGGACGTTCTGGACTTCGGAAATTCGGGAACGGCCGTCCGGCTCATGTGTGGCGTTCTTGCCGGAGCATCCTTCTTTTCCGTCCTGACCGGAGACAAAAGTCTCAGGACGCGCCCCATGGCCCGCGTCACGGATCCATTGAAGAAAATGGGAGCCCGCATCGATGGGCCCGACCAGGGAAAACGTCTTCCCCTGGCGCTACGGGGGACTCCGCTTTCCGGGATCTTCCATCTCAATTCCCACAAAAGCGCACAGGTCAAATCCGCGATCCTCCTGGCCGGACTCAATGCACGGGGACCGACATCGGTCGAAGAGCCGGTCGCCACCCGCGACCATACGGAACGGATGATCCCGGTATTCGGAGGAACCGTCCATCGGGACGGGCAGACCGCCACAGTCCAGCCCGGTATCCTGAAAGGATGCAGCGTTCATGTTCCGGGGGACTTTTCGTCCGCCGCGTTCTTTCTCGTGCTGGCGCTCATCACGCCCGGTTCATCCCTGCGCCTCGAGGGCGTCGGACTCAATCCGACCAGGACCGCCCTGCTCCCGATTCTGAATGCCATGGGAGCCAGATCAATCCAGGTGACGCCATCCGACCCGGCTTCCATTGCCGGAGAGCCCCACGGAACACTGAACATTGGCTTCTCCGAGCTTTCGGGCATCGACGTCCCCCCGGAATGGATCCCCAATGCGATCGATGAGATTCCCGTTCTGGCCGCGGCGGCAGCCTGCGCCCACGGCACCACCCGGATAAGGGGCGCAGCGGAGCTCCGGGTCAAGGAGTCTGACCGGATAAGAGGGATCTGTGAGGCGCTGTCGGCAGTCGGGGTCGCAGTCGAAGAGTTCCCGGACGGACTTTCCATTCGGGGACAAGGCCCCCAACCCCGCCTCCGGGGAGCGTTGGTACAAAGCCTGAACGATCACCGGATCGCGATGTCCATGGCCGTCCTCGGAACCCGGCTTCCTGCGGGAGAACAGATCGGGATCCTCGGAACGGACTATATCTCCACGTCCTTTCCCGGATTCCGGGAAATCCTCAACAGGGTGGTTTCTTGAAACAACCTCCTTCTTCCGCTTCACCTCTTTCCATCGCGATCGACGGTCCTTCCGCATCGGGAAAGTCCTCTCTCTCACGCGCAGTCGCCCGATCGCTGGGGTGGGTTCACGCCGATACGGGCTCCCTGTACAGGGCAGTCGCCTACGCGCTCGACCAGGGGAACATGAGCCATGCGAAAGAAAGCGAACTGTGCGACTATCTTCTGAAAAGGGAGATCCGGTATGCCGTTCTTGAAGGCTCGACCCATGTCCTTTTAGACGGAGAAGACGTCACAGACCGCCTTCGCCGGGAAGAGACCGGAAGAGAGGCCTCCCGGGTCTCCCAGATCCCCTGTGTCAGGGAGCGTCTTTACAAGGTCCAGAGAGAAATCGGATGTCGCGGGAAGGTCGTCATGGATGGAAGGGATATCGGAACCGTCATTCTTCCCGAGGCGACGCTCAAGATCTTTCTCGTGGCAGACCCCCGGGTCAGGGCGGAACGGAGATACCTGGAACTGCTCCAAAAGGGCGTGAAGACGAATCCCGAAGAGGTTCTGGCAGACATCACCCAACGGGACGAAAACGACCGGACCCGTTCCCTTGCCCCGCTAATCCAGGCCCCGGACGCCCTCGTCCTGGACAATTCGGAAATGACGATCGAGGAGTCTGTCCAGTGGATACTCAGAAAACTTCCGCATTGATCGAGATCCCCCCTTACGTATGGGACCGCCCGTTCTACCGGGGAGTCCGGACATTCTTCTCCCTGTTCTGCAGAACCTACCTCCAGGTTTCCGTTTTCGGGCAGGAAAACATCCCTTCGACAGGCGGAGTCATCGTCGCATCCAACCACCAGAGCCATCTGGATGTCCCTCTCATGGGTCTCGGGATCCCTCGGGAAGCGCGATTTCCGGGAAAGGCCGAGCTGTTCGGCTCCCCTCTTCTGCGCGCATTTCTTCTGAGCCTGGGGGGATTTCCCCTCGTCAGGGGAGAAGGCGACAGAAAAGCGATCTCCTTCTCGCAGCATGTCGTCGAGCGCGGCGACGTGCTGGTCCTGTTCCCGGAAGGAACCCGATCCCGAAACGGATCCATTCAGCCCTTCCATCGGGGACTTGGAGTCATGTCGATCAAGACGGGAGCCCCCATCGTTCCGGCAATCCTGCTCGGAAGCGGACGGGCGATGGGAGTGGGCGCCAGATTTCCCCGGCCCGGTCCCGTCCGGATCGAGTTCTCCAGGCCGATCTTTCCTCCCAAAGATCCGGTCCCGCCGTCAGAGGTCAAGCATCTCAGCCAGGAGCTGACCCAGTCCGTGGAAGATGCCGTCCGGACACTCTATGAGAAACGGATGACATCCTGACGCAGAACCCGGCAATGCGTCAGGAACGGAAAGGCCAGACCCTCGGGATTTCCCAAAGCCCCCAGACCAGAATCAGAACGGAAAGCCCGATACCCACGCGCATATAGTCCCGGAATCTGTAATTTCCCGCTCCCCAGGTCATCGTGTTCACAGGGTGCGAGATGGGGGTCAGAAAAACGGATGCGGCACCCAGCGAAACGGCGGACAGAAACGGCATGGGACTGAGATGCAGCGCGTTCGCAATGGAAAGCGCCACCGGGGCCATGAACAGGGCCACCAGCGTATGGGAAAGAAACTGGACGGCCACCAGTGTCGACGCCAGGATCAGGAAAAGCGCTCCCTCAGGGCCCAGTCCGCCCCCCATCCCCTGAAGACCCTGCACAAGAACCGACCCGAGAGGGGAACGCTCCAGCGCCCATCCCATGGGAAACATGCTTCCCATCAGGAAGATGACCCTCCAGTCAATGGCGTTTCTGGCTTCATCGGGCCGGACAATGCCAAACCCCACCATTGCAAGCGCTCCGACAAGCGCAGCCAGCACGGTCGGAACCCAGTGAAACACCGAGGCGAGAACAAAGAGAACCAGGATGCCGAGTGCCGTCAGGGCCTTCTCGGATCGGAACACTTCCCGTTCGACTTCGTTCAGATACAGAAAAAGCCCTCTGGCACTGATTGCGTCGAAAAGCTCCCGTCGGCCCTTCAGCAAGAGGACATCCCCATGGGACAGGACGGTACGGTAAAGGGGGTCCGGCGCCGGGTCATCGGCCCGATGAATGCCCACGACCGAAATATCCGCTCCGACCACATGGGAAAGAGTGGAAAGGGGCCGGCCGATGAGCCCCGACTGGGGAGCAGGGATCGCTTCGCAAACAATGACATCTTCGGATTCCCAACCTTCTCCGGCCGATGTCCCGATCCGGCTGTTCTCTCCAGCTTCGGTCAGGGACTGGGAGAGAACCTGGACTCCCTCCCTCTCTGCGATACGCTGCAACTGAGGAACGCTTACAAGCAGCCGGAGGCGGTCTCCGGCCTGAAGAACCCCTTCCCTGAACCTTCGGTCGTCCGGCGCACCTTCGGGAAAACGGAGAGACTGGGCGGGCCTGTGCCGGATCAAGGACCAGGAGGCTTTCAGAAAAGAGCGGTGACGGTCCACTTCTTCGGAAGATCTTGGAGGCTCTACGTCACTGGAAGGCGAAAACACCTCCGAAAACAAAGGAATATTTTCCAGCGTCTCTCCTATATGCGGATAACCCTTCTCCAGTCGGGCCTCGACATAGAATTTCCGCGGCGCCATGCTCCGGGACGGACCTTCCGCTTCGCCCTTTCCGAGCAGAAAAGGTGACACAACCAGAAGATAGGCCAGCCCGACCAGAAAGGCCCCCCCTCCAACCGGAAAAAAATCGAACATCTGGAAACTGGGGAGATGACGGGATTCGAGAAATCCCGATACAATAACATTGGACGATGACCCGATCAGTGTCGCAGAGCCTCCGAGAAGAGCCACGAATCCGGCCGGAAGGAGAAACCTTCGAACGGACAGCCCCAGATCTGTCAGGAGAACCGTCATCAAGGGAAGGAAAATGGCCACGGCTCCCGTATCATTCAGGAACATCGCAAGAATGCCGGAGACCGGAAACAGCGCGGCGGAGAGGATCAGGGGTCTCTTTCCGATGTGGATGGTCAGGGTGGTTGCAATCCAGCGGACCACTTTTGCCCGGGACATCCCTTCGGACAGAATGAAAAGGGATGCGATGAGAAAAACGGACGGTTCAGCAAATCCCCGGAACAGTTCTTTCATCGGGAGAAGTCCGCTGATTCCGAGAACCGCAAGAACTCCCGAAGCGACCATTTCCACGGGAACCTTGCCGGAACTCATTAAAAGAATGACCGTCAAGGCCAACAGCCCCACACCCCATGATTGCATCAGGAGACGCTCCTTCCTTGAAAAATGACCGCAACACCGGGCAGGAAGACAATGAAGCGGGACCGATCGAGTCCGTCCGCAGGGAAAAGGCGGCGCTCCGAACGCGCATCCTCCGGATTCGAAGCGAACTGACCCCGGTTGCCCGCGCGGAAAAGTCCATCGCGATCCGGAACAACATTCTGGCACTGTGCAAGCGCTATGGACCCGGTCTGATTCACATTTTCCTTCCGTTCGGAGACGAGCCGGAGACACGGCCATTGCTGGAACCCCTCTGGGGAGAGGGATTCCGGCTGGTCGTTCCCGTTGTTTCAGCGGAAGGACTTCTTCTGGCACCCCTGGAACCGCGGACCGCACTTTATCCCGGACCTTTCGGAATCCTTGAGCCGAGAGATTTCAAGCCGGTGCCGGAAGACGCTGTGACGCTCTACCTCCTGCCGGGGGTGGCCTTTGACAGGAAGGGTGGAAGACTCGGATACGGGAAAGGCTATTACGACCGGCTACTCTCCCGATGTCCGTCTCCAAAGTTTGGAGTTTCGTTCGACGAGCAGATCGTTGCTTCGGTACCACTGGTAGAGACAGACATTCTAGTAGACGGCATCATAACCGACAAGGAGATATTATATCGTGATTGATACCGAGAAGCTGGAGCGGGGATTCCGACTGATCATCGAAGCCATCGGGGAAGACCCGGAACGCCCCGGACTCAGGGAAACCCCCCGGCGCGTGGCCGAACTTTACAAGGATCTGTTTGGCGGAGGCGAACCTTCCGCCATGAAACCCCTTTCCCTCATCGAAGGAGAGGGGTTCGACGAAATGGTCGCACTGGCAGGCGTCCCCTTCTATTCGATGTGCGAACACCACTTTCTCCCTTTCTTTGGACGGGCCCACATCGCCTATATCCCCCAGGACGGGAGAATGACCGGCCTCTCCGATCTGGGACGGATGCTGGATCAGGTTGCCCGTCGGGCACAGATCCAGGAACGGTTGACCTCCCAGCTGGCCGACGGCATTCTCGGGACCCTCCAGCCACAGGGAGTCATGGTTGTCCTGGAAGCCGAACACCTTTGCCTGTCCATGCGCGGGATCCGAAAAGCCGGCGTCCCGGTCGTCACATCCGCCGTCCGCGGAATTTTCCGGAAGAACGCCAAAACCCGTCAGGAATTTCTCTCCCTGATCCGCATGAACGGAACCGAACGATGAAGACAACCCTTTTCTTTCTTGAACGGGGAAAGCGTTCCCATTAAGATGGAACCAAAGCTTGTCGCACTTCTTTAACATCAACCGGTCGTTGTTCAATCTTTCCCATCGTCCATTTTAAGGAGGGGTTTTGTCCACAATCGTTCTGAATGGTCGGGAACTTTCCCAGACCCTTCTCAAGGAGCAGCAGATCCGGGTCGAGGAGCTCGTCCGCCTGAAAGGACGGCCTCCGGGAATCGCTGTCGTACTGGTCGGGCAGGATCCCGCCAGCGAGACATACGTCCGGAACAAACGGGGATCCTGCGCCAAGGTGGGAATTCATGCGCCGGAGATCAACCTTTCCGCAAATACTCCGCAGAAGGAGCTTGAGGCGATCATCGACCGCCTGAATGCGGATCCGGCCATCGACGGGATTCTTGTCCAGCTTCCCCTTCCCCCGGGAATCCAGAAGGAGGCGATCCTCTACCGGATCGATCCGGCCAAGGACGTGGACGGATTCCACCCGGTCAACGTGGGCAAGCTGGTCATCGGACTGGAGACCCTTGCCCCCTGCACTCCAACGGGAATCATGACGCTTCTGGACCGCTACAACATCCCGGTCTCGGGGAAGAATGCCGTTGTTCTCGGGAGAAGTCTCATCGTCGGAAAACCGATGGCGCTGCTTCTGATGGGCCGGGACGCCACGGTGACGGTCTGTCACAGCCGGACGGCCCACCTGATGGAAGAAACCCGCAGGGCGGACATCGTGGTGGCAGCCATGGGAAAACCGCTCATGGTCAACCGCGATTTCATCAAGCCGGGAGCCGTGGTCATCGACGTCGGCATTTCACGGAATGCGGAAGGGAAGCTCGTCGGAGACGTGGATTATGCGGCCGTGGCCCCTCTGGCTTCAGCCATCACCCCCGTTCCCGGCGGAGTCGGCCCGATGACCATCGCAACGCTTCTGGACAACACCATCCGTGCCTTCTGCATTCGGGAAGGTCTTCCACTCCAGCCGGCAAGGACACCCTCATGACATTCCGAGAAGCACTGAACGCCCGCACCTTCCTGATCACCGCCGAATGCTCCCCTCCCAAGGGCACGAATGTCAGCGGCGTCCTGGATCGTCTGGCTCCCCTGAAAGGCCGGATTCACGGCATGAACGTGACGGACAACCAGACCGGCGTCATGCGGATGTGTCCGCTTGTCATGGGACTCCACCTGAAGGACATCGGGATCGATCCCATTGTCCAGGTCACGTTGCGGGACAGAAACCGGCTGGCACTCCAGTCGGATCTTCTCGGCATGTCTTCCATGGGCCTCCGGCAGGTCCTCTGTCTTTCGGGAGATCCGCCAACGCTGGGCGATCATCCCGAAGCCAAGCCCGTCTTCGACATCCCCACGCCGGAACTGATCCGGGCCGTCACGCTGCTGAACGGGGGAACGGACCTTTCCGGAAAGGATCTGAACGGAAAAACCGATATTCTTCCGGGAGCCGCCTGTTCTCCCGAAGGGGATTTCGAATCGGAATGCAGGAGATTCGAGGAGAAGTTCGACGCAGGCGCCAGGTTTTTCCAGACACAGGCCGTTTTCTCGCCCGACCAGGTCTCCCGGTTCATGACATTTGCAACGCCGTTCAGGGTTCCGGTCATTGCGGGCATCATTCTCCTGAAGTCCGCCAAGATGGCCCGCTATCTGAACGATCACGTTCCGGGAATACAGGTTCCGGAACCCCTGATCGACCGGCTTTCCCGGTGCGACCCCGGACAGGCGATGGAAACCGGGATCGGCATCGCCGCGGACACCATCCGCGCGATCCGGCCGATGGTCCACGGAGTACACATCATGACTGTCGGGGCCGAAGAAACCATCCCTCAGATTCTCGACCGGGCTTTCTCCTGAGGTACTATTGAAACCTGTCACGATCGACACGCTGTCTGCCAGGAAACAGTCCGGAACCCCCATCACGATGGTGACGGCCTATGACGCGCCGACGGCGAGGCTTCTTTCCGAATCCGGAGTCGACATCGCCCTGGTGGGCGATTCCCTCGGCATGGTCGTCCAGGGTGGGGAGAACACACTGTCCGTCACCCTTGAGGAGATGCTCTACCACACCAGGATGGTCCGCCGGGGGCTCGACGGCCCGCTGCTTGTCGTCGACATGCCGTTCCTTTCCTATCAGGTTTCCGAGGAAGAAGGCCACAGAAACGCCGGCCGGCTGATCAAGGAAGGCGGAGCCCAGGCGGTGAAACTGGAAGGCGGAGCGGAAATCGCCGGCCTTGTCCATCGGCTCACCCGATCCATGATTCCGGTGATCGGTCATATCGGAATGAAACCCCAGGCCGTCCATCAGATGGGCGGATTCAAGGTACAGGGACGGGACCTTCCGGGCAGGGAACAGATCATCGCGGATGCCCGTGCTCTTCTGGAAGCCGGGGTCTTCGCCCTGCTGCTCGAGGCCATTCCGCCTTCCCTGGCCAGGGAGATCACCGCACTTTCCCCCATGCCCACGATCGGGATAGGGGCCGGCCCCGAAACGGATGGACAGGTCCTTGTTTTCCATGATCTTGTCGGCTGGTCCCCGTCTCCGTTGCCCCGGTTTGCCAGAGCGTTCGGGGACGTGGGAGCAAATGCCCGAAAGGCCCTCTCCCTGTTCAGGGAAGCGGTATCGACCCGGAACTACCCTTCCACCGGCGAATCCTACCCGGAGAAAGACTCGACGACCCCTCCGGCAACACGAAACAAATCCAGACGAAAGGGATGATATGGCATGGATTTTCACATATAACGAGTTGATGTGGGATTTTCCCTATCCGCACCAGATGCGGAAGAAAGCCCTGCTGGAAGAGCACCATCGCTCCTTCAACTATCTGATGACGGACAGATACGGGTCTCCCTCTACCCCGGCTCCCGGCCTCGGATTCGAAACCAGCGGAGACTGTCGGGGATACGCCTACCTCATTCCTGAAGACGATGAAGACGAAACGCTGGAAAATCTTCAGAAGATCCATACGGATCGCTTTGTCCTGAAAGAATCCTCGATCATCGTAGACAACACATCCAGCGAGGAGGCCTTTTTCTTCATTTCGAACCGGAGCCATCCGGACTATATCGGGAAACTGGTTCCCCAGGAAATTGTCAAGATTGCCCAGCAGGGCTTTGGTCCTTGCGGGTCCGGAACAGACTGGCTGGTTTACCTTTATGAGAATTTCCTGGAAAACGGCATTTCGGACCTCGCGACCGATGCCGTCATGAGCGCCATGAAATGGCACGGTCAGGGCAGTTCCGGGAATCGCCCCTCCTGACCGGAGGAACGTCCGCCGTCAACTACCCCGCCCTGAAGGGCGGAGCTTGAAAGGAGGTTCTTTCTGGCTCGGGTTGACCAGGGAGAGCGGTAGCCAATCCGCTACGTTGCACGGAAGTTCAAGACCCACCCCGGGATGCTTCCTGAAGTTCCGGGCACTGGAAGTCCCGGTTGCAGACAACCGCGAGGGCCAGGACGAAACGGGCCGGGACAAAACGCTGCCGTGCAACATTCCCGAGGGGAGACGTTCCGAAAGGAATGCGTCACAAGGCCCGTAAGGGCAAACGAGGGAGAATCCATTGGCCGTATTCGTATTGGACAAACACAAGAAACCCCTGATGCCGTGCTCGGAAAAACGGGCCCGGCTTCTCCTCGAACGCAGGAAAGCGGTCGTCCATACAATCGCGCCGTTCACGATCCGGCTGAAAGAGAGGGTCGGAGGCTTGATCCAGCCCGTCCGGATCAAGATCGATCCCGGATCGAAGACCACGGGATTTGCTGTCGTCCGCGAGGAGAAGGAGGAGGGCGGGACGACCGCCCGTATCCTCTTTCAGGCGGAGCTCCACCACCGGGGAGGGCAGATCAAAAAGAAGCTTGACCAGAGACGGGCCTTTCGCAGAGGGAGACGCAGCCGCCTCCGCTACCGGAAACCCCGGTTCGACAACCGGACGCGTCCGTCGGGGTGGCTTCCGCCGTCCCTGAGACACCGGGTTGACACGACCCTCTCCTGGGTCGAACGGTTCCGGAGACGGGTTCCCGTTTCCGGCCTTTCCCAGGAACTGGTCCGCTTCGACACGCAGAGACTTGAGAACCCGGAGATCTCCGGAACCCTCTACCAGCAGGGAACGCTTTTCGGATACGAGGTCCGGGAATATCTCCTGGAGAAATGGGGGCGCCAGTGTGCTTACTGCGGGGCGAAGAACGTCCTCCTGGAGATCGATCATATCCGGCCCGGAAGCCGGGGCGGGTCGGACCGGGTCGCAAACCTGGCCCTGGCTTGCCGTCCCTGTAACGAGACGAAGGGAAACCGACCGGTGGGGGAGTTTCTGGCAAAAAGGCCGGAGGTCCTGAACCGGGTTCTCTCCCGGGCCAAGGCACCGCTCAAAGACGCGGCGGCCGTCAACAATACCAGGAGGGCGCTCTTCGAGCGTCTTTCCGCAACGGGCCTTCCCGTAGAAACGGGATCGGGAGGACGGACCAGATGGAACCGGATCCGGTTCGGGATCCCCAAGGGGCATTCCCTCGACGCGGCGTGCGTCGGGAGCGTGGATCGCGTCACCGGCTGGAACGCCCCGGTTCTGGCAATCAAGGCCACAGGCCGGGGAGCCTACCAGCGGACCCGGCTCGACGCCTTCGGATTTCCCAGGGGATATCTGACCCGTGAGAAGAGACATTTCAGCTTCCAGACAGGGGACAGGGTCCGGGCCGTCGTTCCCGCGGGGAAAAAAGCCGGAACCCATGTCGGACGGGTCGCCGTCCGGGCCTCCGGGAGCTTCAACATCCAGACCGGATCCGGGGTGGTCCAGGGGATCTCCCACAAACACTGTCGGCTCATCCAGCGGTCCGACGGGTACGGGTATTCACTGGAAGCACGGAAAGGAGAAGAGGGAACGGCGCTATCCCTCCCCGCCCTGAACGGCGGGCTTTCCCGCGCGACAGGATGATGAAAGCCACCACGTGGAACGTCAACTCCCTCAAGGTCCGATTGCCGCAGGTTCTGGACTGGATCGACCGTGAACGGCCGGACATCCTCTGCCTCCAGGAAACAAAGATCCCGGACGCCCAGTTTCCGGTCGACCAGTTCCGGGAAAAAGGCTATCATGTCGTCTTTTCCGGTCAGCCCACCTATAACGGCGTGGCCATTCTCTCGACACACCCCGCCGGCTCTGTCGAAAACGCCTTCCCCGGATGGGAGGACGATCATCGCCGATTCCTTTCCGCCGTCATCGGCGGGGTTCGCGTCATCAATGTGTATGTTCCGAACGGGCAGGACCTCGACTCGCCCAAATTTCCCTACAAGCTCGAATGGCTGTCCCGATTGCAGACCTATATGAAACAGTTCAGCTCCGAAAAGGATTCTGTCCTTCTGATGGGGGACTTCAATATTGTTTCTGGCGATCTGGACTCATGGGATCCGGAAGGGATGAAGGACCAGATCTTTCTCTCGGAACCGGAGAGAAGCCGCCTCCAGGCCTTGCTGGGCATGGGATACACCGACCTGTTCCGCTTCAAGAATCCCGACCTCCGCGAGTTCAGCTGGTGGGACTACCGCATGGGCAATTTTCATCGGAATCGGGGACTCAGGATCGACCTGATTCTGGGCTCAAAACCGCTTCTGGCCCGTTGTGAAGACGTACGGATCGGCCGGGAAACCAGAAAAAACGAGCGACCGTCCGATCATGCCCCGGTAACCGCCCATTTCCACGACTGACAGAATCGGTCTCCCTCGCTCATCCCCTTTTCCGTTCCTCCCGGGACTTTCCCCGGAAACAGTCCCCTGAATGAACTTTCCCACCGCCAAACCGCCTCAGCGGTTGTCGCAGGGGTTTCCTCTTTCGCCGAGGATGCACGAAGCCGTTTTGGTCCTTGCGTCCCAATGTTCCGGACCGCAAGCTCATTCACGCAAAAAAGACTCCGGTCCGGATCCGTGGCGAAGGCATGGGTGGCCTGTGGGCCACAGCAACGTGAAAAAACCCTCCGGAAATGAGGACCGGGGGTGTCTCGACTCCTTCTTGACAGATAGACTGGGGGAGTATACGATGTCACCGTCTTTTGGAATGGAGGGTTTATTGCATACCGTTCGCAACCGGAAAAAGCTTCTCGACCGGGTCCGGAGAATTCACGGCCAGATCGATGGTCTCGAGAAATTGCTGGAACGGGGGAACGACGAAGATGTTTCCCTTATCCTCCAGACGGTGGCATCTTCCCGCGGGGCGCTGAACGGTCTCATGGGAGAGCTGATCGAAGGGCATATCCGGGACCACATTCTGAAAGAAGACGACTACCCGTATACCGATCGTGAACATGCGGTCGAGGTCGTACTGGAAGTCATCAAACGTTATCTCAAATGACATCGGACAGTCTGTCCGGCAACGCTTGCCCGGGCCGTGAAGGGTCCAAAAGAGGATAAAATCGTTTCGGAAATACCGGGACGTCCTCTCTTTTCCCTGTCACCGCCACAACACAAGGAGCCCTGAATGGACGGCGACTCGAGTCCCTGGCGGAAGGGGAAGGAGGAAACGAGGTCATAGCCGGATACCGGGCTTCTCCAACAAGTGCCGGACGCTCTTTCCCTTCTTCAAGTTTCTTCCTCACCCCTCTCCGCTTTTCGATCCCATGAAAAGAAAAAAACAAACGACACAGACTTTCCGTCCTTCCCTGTTTCTTTTTCCGGTCACGACGGAAAGTCTCCGGCGCATGTCTTTACAGTGAGCAAAAAGCGGAGGGTTTCCCATGTACACAGCATTTGCCGTATTGGGTCGAGGGTTTCATGCGCTCGTTCGCGCACTCGGATTTCTTCTCGTTCTCATGAACGAACCCGGGAGCTTCGGCCGAATCACGCCCTGAACCGACCAGAATATTGCACCGTATGACCGTCTGCGTGTCCCAATACACCATCAAGCCTTGATGGACAAATCCACCATGTCTGTATTGGGGCACAGCGAGCAGTCCATCTATTCATTGACTTTAAGGATCGAAACAGAGGAATCAAACATGACACGAACAATTCGACGACTTGTGTTCGGAGCGCTCCCCGGACTCCTGCTCCTTTCAGGGCTGGGATGCGCTTCTCTGACCCCGTCCCAGAATCCCGGGAAAACTCCCTCCCGATCTTTTTCTCAAGACCTTGCCGCTGGCCGGATCGACTTGGCCCGACTTGACCTCTCCCGCACACTGAAGCTCGACCCTCATGACTTTGCCGCCTGGAACAATCTCGCCTATCTCGACTTCCGACGGCACGATTACCCCAAAGCGGAAGGTGACCTCGACAAAGGTCTGGCCCTAAATCCCGGGAATCCCTTTCTCCGGCTGAATAAGGCCCGACTCCTCCTTGCAGAAAGCAGATATCCTGAAGCACGGACCATGCTTCTCTCTCTCGAACCTATACACCCATGGCCTCCTGGATTCCGGCTTCTCCTCGCCATTGCCGATCTTCACACGGGACACCAGGAGGCATCCCGTACCCTCCTGAACGAGATACTGAACTCCCGACCAATGGATAAAATGGCTCAAAATTACTTATTTCAAATTGAAAAAGGAAGTAAAGAAAATAATGGCTAAATTCATTCATCAGACTCACAGTTCTCCAAAAACAGGGCCATTTAAACTACTGGCTATGGGAGTCCTCGCTTTCTTCTTTTCTATGTTTCAACCGGTCTCAGCGCAGTCAGCGGAAACCCCCTCGGATGTGACTCCCCCTTCCGCATATGAAGAGGACCGGAATCACGATCTGGTCCCGGATCTTGAACCCCTCCAGCCCACCTATCTCTCCTGGGGCCCGAACACCAGCGGTCCATTCTTCACCGGCACCGCCGAAGTCGAACCTGTCGGATCGTTCTTTATTGAACCGTATGTCTACGATTTTCTTCAGCCGTCCCTGGGAACATCCATCCTCTCCATGCCCGAGAGAATCAGTATCGGGGTCAGCAAAAACTGGGAATTCGACGTGAGCATTCCAATCGTCGTCAACCAGGCGACCTCCCCGACCACTCCCCCCGGACAGTCGATCCAGAACCTGGGCATCGGAGACACCCTTCTCTGGTTCAAGCGTCAATTCAGCAGTGATGGAAACGCCTACTCCTTCTGGGCCAGACCGGCCATGACGCTTGAAGCCCAGTTCACGCTTCCGACCGGCCGCTACCTGAATCTCGATCCGAACCAGTACACGACCGACCAGACCGGGGACGGAAGTTTTGACGAAGGGATTTACCTCATCCTCAGAAAACATTTCAAACCGTTCATGCTCTACTTCCAGGCCGGCGACATCCTCCTGAACCCGACCACAGTGGGACCGGGATACACGATGAACAACCAGATGAGCACGACAACCCAGCCCCAGAAAATCGTCAACGGAAATCTCCTTTATTACGCTGGAAGCTTCGAACATGTGTTGAACGATACATGGGGGGCAGGTTACCTCCTGGAATTCTTCGGGGAAAGCCAGGATGGACAGAGTCTTCTCTTTGGAACGGCCAATACGCCGGCCTGGTCGTTCATCTGGGTCGATCCCGCCATCGAGATCACCTGGCCCTACGAAGGTCCCATCAACATCACATGGGGGGCAGGGATGGCGTTTCCCCTCTACCAGTCGAACTACCCACGGACTTACACCCCCATGGGAACCATCTCCGTCTATTACAACGGACCGTTCGGATATCGGGGAGAGTAGATTCCGCGCAAAACATGACTAAGGAGAACGTCATGAGGACATTGTCAAAGGAAAGCAGAGAAACACGAACAGATCCGGACCCCTTCAGTCCGAACGGGACGTCATACCGCCATGGTCCATTTTTCTTCAAAGCGGCGGATTTCAGCCCGAATGAACTTTACATCCATCTGGACGGCAGTCCACAGGGTCTGACCGAGGACGATGCCCGATCAAGACGGGAGCGCCTGGGCCCAAACGAGATCGGTCAGGAAAGCCTCCAGTGGCCCAGGCAGCTCCTGAAAGCCCTTCTGAACCCGTTCATTCTCCTTTTGACCGCACTTGCGATCATTTCCGACCTGACCGACGACCAAAGGGGCGCAACTGTCATGGGTGCGATGGTCACGATCAGCGTCTGCCTGACATTCTTTCAGGAGTTTCGCTCAACCCGGGCGGCCCAGAAACTCCAGTCCATGGTCAGCACAAGCGCCACTGCTGTCCGGCGCCACAGCACGGGAGTCCGGAAACAGGACTTTCCCAGAGAAGAGCCCCTGGTCTCCAGACGCGTTGAGATACCGATCAGAGAGCTGGTTCCGGGAGACCTCATCCATCTCTCCGCCGGGGACATGGTACCGGCAGATGTACGGATCCTCTCCTCGAAAGATCTTTTTGTCGGCCAGTCCTCCCTGACGGGAGAATCCCTGCCCGTAGAGAAATTCCCATCCCGTTCGCCCCTTGCGCCATCGAATCTTGTGGATCTTTCGAATATCTGCCTGATGGGGACCAGCATCGTCAGCGGAACGGCCCAGGCCATCGTCCTGAAAACGGGCCGGAATACCTTTCTGGGCTCCATCGCGAAAACCCTTTCCCGACAGCGGACACTGACGAGTTTCGACAGGGGCATTCACCGATTCACATGGCTGATGCTCAAGTTCATGATGGTGATGACGCCAACGGTCTTTCTGATCAATGGTCTCGCCAAGGGACAATGGCTCGAAGCATTCATGTTTTCCGTCGCCGTCGCCGTGGGACTGACACCGGAAATGCTCCCCATGATCGTCACGGTCAACCTCGCCCGGGGAGCGCTTTCCATGTCCAGAAGAAAAGTCATCGTCAAGCGGCTCAATGCCATTCAGAACTTCGGCGCCATCGACGTTCTTTGCACCGACAAGACAGGAACCCTCACCCAGGACAGGGTCGTCCTGGAAAAATACGTCGACCCGCTGGGAAACCCTCAGAATCATGTCCTGCAGTACGCCTATCTCAACAGTTTCTACCAGACGGGTCTCAAGAACCTTCTGGACGTCGCGATCCTGAATCATCACGAAGTCTGGGGAGAGTTGGGGGTCGAGAAAAACTACCGGAAGATCGATGAAATCCCGTTCGACTTTTCCCGAAAGAGAATGTCGGTCATCGTCGAGCGGGAAAATGCGCAGCACATCCTGATCTGCAAAGGAGCCCTGGAAGAAATCTTCACGATTTGCGACTCTGCCGAGATCGACGGAAGCATCCTGCCCATCGGGGAACTTCCACGGGACCGCTGTTACCGTTTGGCCCAGGAGCTGAACAATGACGGACTCAGGGTCATCGCTGTCGCCTACAAGGAGATTCCGGGAGGAGCCTCCGCTTACTCCGTCCGGGACGAAAACCATCTTACCCTCCTGGGATTTGTCGCGTTTCTGGATCCCCCCAAGGAAACGGCACGGGAGGCCATCGGCCTCCTTTTCCGAAAAGGCGTCTCCATGAAGGTTCTTACGGGAGACAATGATCTGGTGACCCGGAAAATCTGCCGGGAAGTGGGTCTAGAGGTCGACTCCCTGATGCTGGGTCATGAGCTTGAGACGCTGTCCGACGACGAACTGGATTCACGTGTCGAAGAAACCACCGTTTTCGCCAAACTCACACCCGTCCAGAAAGAGCGGATCGTCCACTCCCTGCACCGCAAGGGGCGCGTCGTGGGGTTCATGGGGGACGGCATCAACGATGCGCCTGCACTGAAAGCCGCGGACGTCGGAATCTCGGTCGAAAATGCCGTCGATATCGCCAAGGAATCGGCCGATATCATCCTGCTTGAAAAAAGCCTGCTGGTCCTTGAAGAAGGCATTATCGAAGGACGAAAGGTTTTCGGGAATATCGTCAAATACATCAAGATGGGGGCAAGCTCCAATTTCGGAAACGTGTTCAGCATCCTGGGATCCAGCGTCTTCCTCCCCTTCCTTCCGATGCAGCCGGTCCAGCTGTTGACGCAGAACCTCCTCTACGACCTCTCACAGACCGCCATCCCGTTCGACCACGTCGACGAGGAGTATCTGGAAAAACCCAGGAAATGGGAGATCGGCGATATCGGTCGCTTCATGCTTTTCATGGGGCCGGTCAGCTCCCTGTTCGATTATGCGACATTCGCCCTCATGTGGTTTCTGTTCAAGGCCAATACAGCGGGTCATGCGGGAGCGTTCCAGTCGGGGTGGTTCATCGAAGGGCTTCTGTCCCAGACATTGATCGTCCATATCATCCGGACACGGAAGATCCCCTTCATCCAGAGCCGGGCATCCGGCCCCCTTTTGATCATGACCGGCGTGATCATGACGCTCGGAATCCTGATCCCGTTTTCGGCATTCGGAGCGGAAATCGGTCTCCAGCCGTTGCCCTGGAGCTATTTCCCGTGGCTGGCTGCGATGCTTGTCGCCTACTGTTTCCTTACCCAGACGGTTAAAACCTGGTTCATCCGAAAATACGGGTTCAACTGAAAGCAAGAACGCCCAAACAAGGAGAGCCCTTTCAGGGGGCACACTCCCCCCGGAAACACCCTTCGTCTTTGACAACGCTGAAACCAGGAAACAATCAGGGGGTTGTTCCCTTCGGATTCTCCGTCCTGTCCCCGAAATACAGAATCAATTCGCACCGGTTCCTGATCCGGAGTTTCTCGAAAATGTCGTGAAGATGGTCCTTCACGGTCTGCTCGGAAATCCCCAGGCTTTCGGAGATTCCCCTGTTGGAGTACCCCTGGGCGACCTTCGAGACGACCTGCTGCTGCCGGGGGGTCAACCCCTGCTCCTGCATCCTTTTCCGGACCGGAAAACGCTCTTGCATGGGCTCCAGAAAGACGACACGGACCCCCTTCCGGGATCTCCGGTCCCGCAACTCTCCGAACTCCTTGGGAAGGATCTTGGGGAACGCCGTACCGAGACTGAAGCTCCTGAGCCGATAAACTCCTCCTCTCGCACGGAAAAACATCGGCATCGTCCCCAACCCCGGCTCCGGAATTTCCGACGTTGGAGAGCCTTCAATGATCCGCCGGGCTTTTTCGTTGGCATAGATGGGATTTCCGTCCAGATCGAGGATCATGACAGGCACTTCGATCTCTCCCGACAGATCGGCAGACTCCAGAAAAGAGATCCTGTGCAATGCTTTCGAGAAATGCGGAGCAACAAGTTCGGCGATCATCCGTTCCCTCGGACTGAAATCGCCCAGCCCCTTTGTACGATGAAGTCCCAGGATCCCCACGAGATCCCCCTGGCAAAGGAACTTGATTCCCAGGCAGTAATGCATGGGAACCTGACTCATGAACTCCCGCATGTAGGCGGATTCCTCAAACCCGGGATAGGAGACGATATCCGAATAGAACGCGACTGTGGATCCCACTCCGAGCCAGCCGCTCTTCACGAATGGACCGAACGGAGCGTAATACAGGATGTACTGGAGAAGAACCCTTTCGTGGTGATTCCAGAGACGGCGTCCGACAAACTTCATGTTCCCGGTTTGGGGATCGATCGGAATGAACACGGAAGAAGAGTTTCCGAAAAGGTCCGGAAACGCCTCGCTCATCAAGCCCAGGATCGAATCCCGATCCCTGACTTCATAAGCAAGACCGACAAGAGAGGCCACCTTTTCCATCTCTTTCTGCGTCAACATCCCTGCCTCCGATAAATGGCCAGACCGAGAGAGAGACCTTTCCAGAAGAAATGCGAACACAGGCCACATCTGAACTATATCCGATACTTGCCGCAAAACAATCCTACTTTGGTTGGATGGACAGTCTTCCGAGACTGCGGATACTCTACCTTGCCGCAGGGTTCGGACCGTTCCGGAACGATCGATCACTTCTTTTCAGGAGCAATTGGAGACAAACGGGATTTATCGGCAGGAAAGCATGGAGTGGTGGATCGGGTGCTCGACGGAAGCATTCCTGCATAACAGAAAGTTGTCAAACATGAAAATCCACTGTGCTCTTCGGAGTTTGAGCAAAACCTCGGACCACTATTCTCCCGGGGGGAAGATGTCCAGATCTGTTCGGCTTTTTTCCCGACTTGCCGTTGCGGGTCTTGTGATTTCCTTGTTCGCGGACGCCGGGATCGGTGAAGCAGCACCTCTGACCCCGTCCCAGCAAATCCTGAACCTCCCCCATCCCTTCTACCAGGGGGTTTCCGTTCTGGGGATGGGAGGGGCAGCCGTCGCCACGGCCAACGATGAAAACGCGGTTTTCTACAACCCGGCCGGCCTCGACAATGTTACCCGGTGGTCATTTCATCTGGTGAACGTAGAGGCTCAGGCAAGCACTTCGCTTCCTTCCCAGATCCAGACAATTTCCGGATCAACCCAGAACTCGAACGATGTGATCAATGCCATCAATACATTGAACGGTATTCCATCCTACGCGGGGGTATCCGATTACACGAATTTCACAATGCACGATTTCGCGATCGGCGTTGTGGGAAGCGGTCAGCTGGTCATCGATCCGGCCTATCCGGCTACGACCAACAATCTTGGAAACGCCGCAGCCATGGGGGACGCCGGCTTGGCTCTGGGGCTGGCCCACGGATTTTTCGACCATTCTCTCCAGATTGGCGTTTCGGCGTTCGTGATGCAGCAATATTTCGGATCGGTCCAACAGGCACAGATCCCCGCAGGATCTACCAACAACATCAATCTTTCCAAACAGTTGGCTTCCGGGACCGGAATCGGTGTCGCCGTCAACGGAGGGGCGATCTACCATCTGGATCTTCCGCTCAACCCGACAATCGGGTTTTCCGGGTGGAATATCGGAACGGCGGCCTTCGGGAATGGAGGAACCCTTCCGGAAATGTTCAACGGGGGAGTTGGCCTCTCTCCGGAGATCGGGTTCGGCACCCTGACGGTGGACGCAGATTACGACGACCTCTTCAACCAGACCGGCTGGAATAGCGAAGATCACATTTATGCCGGGGTCCAGTACAAGTTTCCCGAAATCCTGGGGCTCTCTGCCGGCCTTTATTCGGGTTATCCGGCTGTCGGGGTGACCCTGGATTTCAAGCTTCTCAAGATCGATGGCGCTTATTACACCCAGAACGGATACGGGCCTTTTCCGGCGGACCATATCGCCGCCCTCCAGATCGCTCTGGGGTGGGACTGACCCAAATCCATCCGGAATGAGTGGAGATCGGGCCAGTGTGGCACTCGTCCCCTTCCGGAAAACATGAAAAACCGGTCCGCTTTCCGGAGGATCCCGCAACAATGCTGGAATCGGAATGAGCGAATCCGGCCGGAGACTTGCGGGAAGAACGATTCGGCGGACCATGTCGACAAAAACTGTCATTCAAGGAGAATAAATGAGAAAAGCGATACGCAAAATGTTTCCTGTAGGTTTTTTTCTTCTGATATTGGCGGCTTGTTCTTCGTCCCATCCCTATAATGGGGCTTTCCGGGATTTGAACGGAACCTCCGGAAATGGAAAACTTGTTTCTGCGTCAGAAAATCTTGCCTTCAGCGCTTCCAAGCAGACACTGGTTTCTCACGGATTTCTGATCGACGCGAGCCAGACCAGTCTCGAAAACGGAATCATTCTGGCCAGCCGGAAGATGCAAGATTCCCAAGACTCCGAAGTGAGCTACGAAATCACTGCAACGGTCAACCTTCTTCCAAAGGATTCTCAATCGACATTTGTGGCCCTTTCGGCCAACGAAAAGAAAATCCGATACCAAAAAGAGCGTATCTGGTGGCATCTTCTGTGGATCATTCCCCTTTTTCCGGTCGGAACGGAATACCACACGGTGGAACGTCCCGAAAACACTGTGACCGACCCGGCGTTCTATAACGACTTTTTCACTACGTTGGACCAGACGCTCCGGGGACTCTCCCACCCACTGAAAAAACGGTCCTAGAATGAAGCGGGAGGCATCCATGAGAATTCCCGTCGCGCTATCCTTGTCTGTTCTCCTGGTTTTGCTGGTTCTGCCGGGACGATCGTGGGCGAACATGGAGCAGAAGGAGGCGACCCGCCTTAAAGACCAGTCTCTGAAGAAAAATCGGCTGGATCTGTATGACCTTCGTTCTGCCGCACACGGCGGAGATCCCTGGGCCGAAAACGAATACGGCATATTCCTGCTGCAATCTGGGCAGGTGGAGTCGAAAGCATTTTCCTGGGTTCATAAGGCGGCCCAACATGGCCTCTCGGCCGCCCAAAATAACGTGGGAGCTTTTTACGCCCGGGGTCTGGTGGTCCGAAAGGATTTCACCCGGGCGGCGAAATGGTTCAGACTTGCGGCGATAAACGGAAACGCCAACGCCCAATACAGCCTCGGAATGCTCTATCTTCGGGGATGGGGGGTTCCGGTCGATCCCGGACGGGCGGCGAAGTGGTTCCAGAAGGGCTCCCTCCAGGGGCAGGCGTCCTCCCAGTACCAGCTTGGACTCCTTTATCGGAAGGGCAAGGGGGTTCAGAAGGATTGGGCCAGATCGGTGCAATGGTTCCGGGAAGCGGCACGACAGGACTTCTCTCCCGCGGAACAGGCTTTGGCTGTGGCCTATACTCGCGGAGTCGGCGTTCCAAAGGACCCCGCCATTGCCCGGAAATGGTTTCAAAAGGCGTCCCGCCAGGCCGGAAGACCGAGCCAGTTCGAGGTTCAATGGGCCTTCGAATGACCCGGCTTCGCGCAACACCTACCGATGGGAGTTTTGAAGAAAAGTTTTCCATCAGTCTGCAAGCGGGAATAAAAGACCTCAGGCCCGGAGCACAGCGCCGTCGCGACAGCGAAAGAGGAGTCCCGGACAATCCGGAGTTTTTCGGAGGCTTCCGCGACAACCTGAAGAGGATCGGTCAGAACCATCCGGGCGCAACCCGGAAGAAACAAGAACAGATCGGGAAAGGTCGCAAAAGGAGGGCGAATGCTTTCCGCACCTGATGTTTCCGGGATCGTCGATCTCGTGCAGCTTCTGGAGAACGCATCCGATCAGGATGCCTTCTTCGACCTGCTGGTGAAAGGGGCCGAACGGCTCCTGAACATCTCTTCCGCCGTCCTCATCCCGTTCGACAGTACCGTGCGATCGTTCCGGCTGGAAGGGCACCGTGTTTTCCGGACCAGCAGTGAACTGGTGGCGGAGTTTGTCACGCACTACCATCCGATGGACCCGTTCATCCTGAGCGGATGGTCTCTGAGACAGGATGCCACCGTTGCCGTTTACGAAGATTCCTTTCCCGCATCCGAACTCGAAGGCTCGGAATTCGTGATCGACTTCCTGTCGCGGGTTCCCATGCGATTCTGCCTTGGCATGGTCTTTCGGTCGCAGGGCGATCTCATGGGGATCATCGGCCTCCATCGGGAAAGGAGTCTCGGAAATTTCGGGGCGCGCAAACGGGAGATCGCGGAAGTCTTGTGGAAACCGGTTACGTCCATCCTTCACCGCCGGGCATTCCTCTCCGGGCCGGAATTCCTTTCGGATCCCGAATTCGGCGTTCTCGTCGTCGGAACGGACGAAACCGTCCTTTACGCGAATCCGGTGGCAAAGAGGGCGACGGAAGAGCTTCCGGGCACCCTGTCCGGACTCGGATTGGGGATGCTGCCGACCTACATCCATTCCAGGGGGGGCCGATACCGCGTCAGGAACTTTCCGGTCCGGACAAACTCGACAACCTTCTTCGAATCCCGGATCGCCGGATCTTCGAAAGCCGGATCGTCCCGGGAGGTCCGGGTTCTTTTGTTCGAGCCGGTCTCCTCCTCTCCCGGCGTCCTGGACCGTCTCGAAAAAAGCGGTCTGACGCCCCGGCAGCGGAATGTCGTCTCGAAGGTGATCCAGGGCTATTCGAACCGGGAGATTGCCGAGGTCCTTTCCATTTCGGAACAGACCGTAAAAGACCATCTTCACGACATCTTCGAAAAACTCCGGATCAGGAACCGCTGCGAACTGGTGGTTTACTTCACGAATTCCCGAAGCGGCGCATTCGCATAGAACGCTTCGTCTCCTCCATCCCCGCGTCCCGCTCCCTCCGGGAATCGCCGGTCATCGAAGGAACTCTCCGGATCGTTCCCGCCTTTGTAAAGCTTCAACGAGCCGACGATCGGACAAACATCCCGAGAAGCCTCTCGATCTCCGGTCGTTCTGCCCATCCGCAGTGTCTTTATGGAAGCTTGACATCCATTTGCCGAAGACAATCCTGCCGACTTGCCTCTTCTGTCCGATATGTCCATTTTTGGATACTACTTTGGTCGGGCTACCTCAGGACGGCGACCTTTGGAGGATTTTGCAGTTTTCTTGATTCTGGTAGCTTGCTCCCGCCTCGGGAGAATGGGATCTGGCCGGGTTCGCAGGAGAGAATCCGACCAGGAAACGAAGCTCTTGAGGGAAAAACTTCCGAAGAGTCTGCACCGGACAGACAGGCTTGCAACCGAAGGAACTCCTTGCCAGAGGAACCCCCTCAGGATTCAACAACAAAGGAGTCACAGACGATGAAACTCCCACTCCATTATGGCAGCGAATGCCCGGCTTTTCAAAAAAGAAACCCTTTCAATCCTTTCCCTTTTCCCCTCTTTTTTTTCTCCCGCCATTCGTTCCTCCGACGCCTCTCCGGAAGTCCGGCATTCGCTGTTCCGGACGCCCTGTCCGCCTTCGGCGGTAGGGGCAGATCGTTTTCTCTTTCATAAAATGGCTATTGCCAATTCTTTCTTCTCAATCCGTCATCTGGATTCTCATGTGAAACATCTTCTCCGGATGATGTTTCTTGATCGAAACACAAATCCTGTCCCACTATCATCTCCCATTGCTCCGCAGAAAAACGGATATCTCAAAAAAGCTGTTCCTTCTTCTGTTTTCTATCTCTTCCGGAAATCATCCGAACAGTGGCTCCATTCTTGCTTGATCGTATCGCTCGACCACAGGATTGAGACGATTCGACAAGCGATACCCGATTTTTTACTGTTTTAACCAAGGAGACTCCTTGAACAACGAGAATACGCTGAACCTTCCGATCAAGTACTTGAGACCCCTCGTCACCCAATACAATCAGATAGCAGACTCCTCGAACTGGAACCGTTTCACGACAATCCCCACCGAAGGACTCAATCCGGACTCGATTTCCGATGGTCAAAAGGAAGCCATCGCCTTTTGCACCTTTATCGAAGACCATACTCCCCGTTATATAGAAGATTATCGAAAGCGCTTTCCGATCGGTGAAGAGGTCGGGATCGAGCGGTCCATTTCGAATCGCGAACTCTTCCACTTTCTTGTCCGCTGGGGAGTCGAGGAGGACCGGCATGCCCAGGCGCTGGCCGTCTATCAGGTCCGCTCGGGAATCGTCAGGAATCAGGAGTCCCTGGAAGAAGAACTCATCAGGGAAAACGTCAAGGAATTCCATCTTGGATTCGCCGAACCCGTTCAGGTCTTCACTTATACCTTCCTGCAGGAGAAAGCGACCCAGATCTACTACCAGTGCCTTGCCAAAGCTGTAAAAGAACCGGTGCTCAAGACACTTCTTCTCTATCTGGCAAAAGACGAATCCCGGCATTTTTCGTTCTTTACAGGGGTTCTGGACGCCTTCATCGCCTGCTACGGGAAACGGGTCCTCCCGCTTATCCAGGAAGTCGCGGGGAACTATCGCATGCCCCTTTTCAGTACGCTTCCCGATTATGCCAGAAGAGCGATCCGGATGGCCCGGGAAGCTCCGGGGTATTCGAGGAAGATGCCGATCCAGATCCTGGCCGCACACCTGGAGTCCCTTTCCGCGCACATGCCGGAATGGGCCCGGGATCTCAGGGAGACCTCCCGGAACATTCTCCTCCAGAACAATCTCCTGAAGAATTGACCATGACGCTTTCCGGTTTCCGGAAAGCGTTTTTTACAGAAGGAGCAATTCCATGAGAATCGAACGGCCTGTACTGCTCCTCCTGACAGGGTTCTTCCTGTCGGGGATCTTTTCCGGCATATCGTCCGCGGCCGACAGTAGCCCGTCGCCATTGTTGCCGCTCAAGGGACTGATCATCCAGTCGGACCGTTCGCATGGCCCGATCGCGATTCCCGATTCCAGAGCTTTCCGGGGAATCGACCAGGTCAGGATCCGTTTTCTGGGTTCCCCGTCCTATTTTGTCGGGATTCTGATCTCCGCCCGAAACCGATCCGGACAGAAAGTCCATCACGGGCTCTTCGACCAGGGACCGATCAATGAGGTCCTCTCCCAGACCTTCTGGAAGACGCCTGTCCTTCTTCATATTGTCGGACTCACTCAACTCGGGAGGAAACGATACCTCGTGATCGAAGAACTCCCGAAAAAAACCGAAACGCGCATCCCTCTCGAAAAAGCGTTATCGGTTCTCCTTGCCCAGATCGGAACCAGAAAGGATCTGGTATGGGGGGCGAACTAGACTTTTCCGCCTCGGCATCCCTTTAAGGAGCGTGCCGAATGCCTTGTCGGCAGTTTGCCGACAGTCGCATCACAAAAGCACTCTCTGAAATGAAGATCTCATAAAACCTCCACCATCCCGTTCATCCCCTTCGCCCAATGGAACACGTTCCAGATCAACCTTTCCTCCCAGAAGATCGAAGTCCATGGATTCCTGGACTTTGCCCGGGAACTTTGCGAACAACTGGGAATCCCCGCGGGACAGATCGAATTCGAAATTACGGAAGGGGAGGCGATCGAAGATATTGCCGGCATGAGAACATTTCTGCGGGAACTGCGGAAAAAAGGATTTTCCTTCGCCCTGGACGATTTTGGGAGCGGGTACAACTCGTTTCATTATCTGAGAGAACTCTATTTCGATTACGTCAAGATCGATGGAGCATTCATCCAGAATCTCTCCCACTCCCGAACGGATCGGCGCTCGTCCGGAACCTGACCCGGCTGTGCAAGGAACTTGGAATGAAAACCATTGCCGAATATGTCGAAAATCAGAAAACGCTGGGGATTTTGCAAGAGACCGAAGTGGATTTTGTCCAGGGGTACTATTTCAGTCTTCCGACTGCAGGATTTTAAGACAACCCGCAGCCGGAAAGGTCAAAACGGGAGAGAACGATCCGAGGTCCGATCGCTACGGATTCCAGGAATGTCCATTCTTGGAAAAATTGGACGGATGAAGGCGGATCCAGGAGACGTGTTCCAGCAGATGTTCCAGTATTTTCTCTGAAAAGCTTCCGGATCCGAACACCTTGTTCCATCCGATCAGGGAAATGCGGGATGTCAGGACCAAACCGCCCTTTGAAGAGCGCTGCGACAGAAAATCCAGAAAATTGGAAGAGTCTTCCCGCGAAATGCGAACACCTCCAAAATCGTCCAGAATCAGGATTCTGGCGTTCCGGGCTTTTACGATATCATCGGAAAACTCCCCGTTCTCTCCCCGTTTCTTCAACTCGTCCAGCAATGAGGAAAACGACCGGAAGGAGACAGCCAGGCCAAGACCCGACGCCTTCTCTCCCAGTGCGATGGCCAAATGCGTCTTGCCGGAGTTCGATGGTCCGGACAGGAGAATATTCTCTCTCCTGTCCAGAAAAGAAAGATCGAACAGGTCTTCCAGAATTCCCGGGTCTACCGATGGCGTAAGATCATGGCGAAACTCCGACAATGTCTTGATCCAGGAGAATCCGGACTGACGGAGATCCTTCCGGAAACGCCGGAGCTCCGGACCATGGCCGGATCGGGACAACGCATCGGGAACGTCGGGCAAGGAGTTGGAAAACAGCTCCCGCGAGCGGAAAGCGGATCGTCTGGATTTGGGAGTTTCCTGAAGAAGGGCTTCGATTTCCTCTGGAAGAAGAATGGGTTCACGCATGGGAAGCATCCTTGTTGGTTCAGGACCAGGTCCTGTTTCCCGCAGCAATTCGGAAGTTGCTCTTCTCTTCGCTCGTCACTTGCACCAAAGAAGAGCCTCTTCCACATTTCGGGATCCTTGAGGTTTGGACTCTCCAACAGGATGGCCGGTACTCCTGCTGGAGGCCATCCTGTCTGGAATCGAGGTCGGGATTAGAACTTCACCCACTCAATGGAACCAAAGTCTAGAGAGTCAAGCAGAAAAATTCTGTGACGGGGATCAAACCGATACTTGACGGAACACACATGTGAGTCCCGGAGCAATGCCCCGGATCATCAGCAGAAAGGCACGACAACGTCTCCCCCGGTCTTGTGCCGGGGCAGTCCGAGCGGGACACGCCACGATCGCCATGGGACCGGGTCAGGCGAGGTATCGGGCCAACAGGACCGCCAGATGCCGGACCTCCCTGTCCTCTCCAAGCCGGTCCGAAAGTGTCATCTGACAGGCCGGGCAGCCTGTCGTCACCGTGTCTGCCCCGCTTTCACGGATGGCTCGGGACTTTCTTCCAAAGATTTCTTTCGAGAATGCGGGGTTCTTGAGCAGATACGTCCCGGCCCCTCCCGCACACCTGTCTTCGTCGACCA
>DAIEST010000111.1 GCA_027346125.1 Leptospirillum sp.
GGAGACATTCACGCATCCGGTTCCCCACCACCCTTAAGTTCCTTTTCCAATCTTTCCGCTCTCATCAGTCCGGACAACAAATCCGCAAAAGACTCCCAGAATTCCGGACACCCGGCGGATCTCTGACACAACCCGGACAAGCGGCACAGTACCTTATCCGAACAGAGCACCCCACGAGCCTTTGAGGCCACGAGCCTTTGAGGAAAGATGCCGGAGGCCAACGCGTCTTCCGCATCATTCCCCAAAAGCTCATTTCCATTGGGCAATCAATGATTCTAAGGCGCGAACCATTTCCGGTCAAGAACCACCCTCCGTCCGCAACCCCCTGCGAGCAAGAGGAGATCTGCCCGATTGGCGATGGGTGAGGGGGGGACTCCCAGACAAGATTGATCCGGATCACATTTCTGAAACGATTCTGCCGCCCAGTCCAACCGGAGAAGTTCCCCGGACCGAAAGCGAACCGAAAGCTTTCTTGCCCTTTTTTCACCTGATCCGCTAGAATGGATTGGTTTCTGATCCTGCGGCCATCGGATCGGATGACGTTGAAATCTGATCGGATCAGCGGATGGCTGTTCCTAAAAGCGTACCCATTCCCCAACCGGAGCACCATGACATTATCGAAGCCCCAGAAGGACCAACCGGAGCGAAAACCGCCCGCGGCTCCGACAAAGAATGAGGCATCCTACCAGGAATTGCCCGACGATGCTTTCTTCAGCCCTTCCCGTCCAAGGGAAGAGCCTGGATTCAGCCCCGTTTCCATCGCGATCTATATCGTGGTCGGCCTCCTGCTCGTGGCGGGAATCGGAGGCTCCATCGTCGGACTTCGCTCCACGCCGCTGTGGATGGCCCATAAGCCCGTATCCCAGCGAAGCATCAGCACCCGGACGACATTCAAGGAAATCCGGGGAGATGGCTGGTCCCTGACCTTCCAGATGATGCTCAGCCCCTCCGTTGCCTACTTCAAGGTTCACCTGACGGGAAAGACACCGGTCAAGTACCAGTTGATCGGCGTACGGTACAAGATCGGAAACGGCTCCGTCATTCCGCTGAAACTTCCACCTGCCTACCTGATGTTTGAGCCGATGGCACCCGGTGAGACCACTGAACGGACTCTCTGGCTCGGCGGTTCCCCTGTGGATTCGATCACCCTCCAGATCCGAATCGACGATGGGCACGGACTAAGGAACGACACCCTCACCTTCGACTAGGATCCGGATTTCACCGGATCGCCCTGTTCCAAGAACCGCCCGATCGCCCTCTGCAACCGTTCGCGAATATCGGCATCCGGAATCCCGGAAAGGCAAACAGTCTTGAAACGGGACTGATGGCCTTTTTCAATGCGGAACCGCGAAAGCGGTATCTCCAGCCAGTCGGAAAGGTTTCGAAGAAGCCGGTCATTGGCCCTTCCTTCACGCGCGGCCTCGGAAAGATCGACCACCAGCACGCCTTCCCGCAGGAAGATCCCTTCCTTTTTCCGTCCGGGGCGGGTCTTGAGGCGAAAAAAACCGTTTTTCAGACCGGGGATTTCTTCCCGGGTCCCGGGGGAAAGCACGTTATTCCCCGGGTTCGGGAAGCGGATCAGGAGGGGAGAGAGGAGGAGCCGGAGTCCATTCCATCGACTGCCAGTGGCTGTCGAACCGTTCCAGGGATTCAAACAGGGCCTGGACTTCACCCCGGATCCTTGCCAGTTCCAGCAGCCATTCTTCCCGTGTTCCGGAAAGCCATTCCTGAACCCGACGACGACGTTCCTCCCCGCGAGCCACGACTTCCCGGGCGGACAGCTCGGCTTCCCGAATGATCTGATCAGCCTCCTTCCGTGCCGACTCCCGGACGGTTTCCGCCGACTTGTGCGCGTCCAGAAGGGCCGCCGACAGCAATACCTCCTTGCCTTTCAGCGATTCGTAACGGCTTTCCAGATCCGAAATCCGTTCCCCCTGCGTCCGGCAAGTCTGAAGAAGGTCGGAAAGCTCGATCACGACCTTTGACACCAGATCATCGACTTCCTTTGAATCGTACCCCCGGAACACCCTGGAAAACTCGAGGTGCCTCAATTCCTCAATCCGCCCTTGATCGATCATGCGCTCCTCCGGCTGGACAGTGTCGTTGACGTTTCCTAATAAAGAAAGTGCTGGATGACCTGGATCAGAAAGATGGCAATCAGCGGGGAAACGTCCATCCCGGCCAGCTTTTCCGGAGGAACCAGCTTTCTCAAGGGCGCCAGAACAGGTTCGGTAATCCCGTTGAGCACGCGCATGATGGGGTTTGAGGGATCCGGAGAAACCCAGGACAAAACCGCCCGGATGATGATGATCCAGGAGTACAGCGTCAGCAGACGATCGATGAGAAGAATGTCAGCCTCCCTTGGTATCAGTGTTGGACATGGCACGGGAGCGTGCCACCATGAGCGCTACGGCATTGATGAACGCCGCACGGATCGCATGGCTTTCGAGTGCGCAGATCCCTTCGATCGTTGTTCCGGAAGGGGAAGAAACCCTCCCCTTCAGATCCGCAGGGTCGATCCCTTCATCCAGGATCAGCGCAGCCGTCCCCCGAAGCATCTGAGCAGCCAGGAAAACGGCATGCTCTCTCTTGAGACCATGACGTACGCCAGCATCGGCGAACGACTCGACCACGAGAGCCATCAGTCCGGGACCGGATCCCGCCAGGGCCGTCGCCACATCGAAATCCGTCTCGGAGAGCATCATGACTCGCCCCATTTCAAGAAAGATCCTCGAAACCCGGGACAAATCCTCATCGCTCGCCTTTGTCCCGGAAGCCAGAACCGTCATTCCCTCTCCCCGGGTCAGCGCCAGATTCGACATCGTCCGGATCCACCGCCAGTCCGGAAGGGCGGACTCCAGACGGGAAAGCGGGGTTCCCGCCATGACGGAAACGCCCAGGGGAGCAACGGGAAACTCCTTCAGGAGAGGCGCCAGGTCAGAAAACAGGGAAGGCTTGACCGACCAGAAAACCAGGGAAGGACCAGACGATCCGGGCCGGATGGAGAGATCGGCAATCTCCCGCACCGTTTCGACACCGTGGCTCTTTTCCAGGCGGGTCCGGACTCCCGGATCCGGATCGACCACGACGATCCGGGTGGAAGCGGCACACCCCGCCTGTTTCTGGAATCCGGAAAGAAACGCCTGTCCCATCCGGCCCCCTCCGAGTATCCAGCATTCTTCACGGACATGATTTCCGCTCACAGTCCTCCCTTTCCCGACTCTTCAAAAAAGTACCGGCCGACACGGATCTCGGTTGACCCGCAGGCAACCGCTTCCGGATAGTCGTCTGTCATGCCCATCGACAATGTTGCCGTTCCGCCCGGAAAAAACCGGTCGAACAGCCTTTTCCCCTCTTCGAACACGCGAAGCGATGCGGCGCGATCCCCCGGAGGGGGGCCCATCACCATGAGCCCGGAGACGATGAGGGAGGACCACTTTCCCGCCTCTTCAAGAAGCGGACCCAGCATCTCTCCCGAAACGCCGGAACGACCGGGAATGCCGGTCAGATCCAGTTCGATCAGAATCTCCTGGGGGCCGCCAAACGCATTGACCCGTTCGGAAAGAACGGGCAACACCGAAGGCCGATCCACCGTTTCGACCCGGAACACGGGACGAAACATCTGACGCAAAGAGCGTCTCTGGAGGGATCCGATAAAATGGAATTGCGGCAGACGACCCCGAAGACGGAAAAAACGGTCCTTCTCCTCCAGCGATTCCCACCGGTTTTCCGCAAGATGAGACACCCCCGCCTCGAACAGCGCCAGAGCCGCTTCCGGAGATCGCCCCTTGGTCACGCCGACGATCCGGGGAGGAACCGGAAGGCCAGACTTCCGGGCGAGACGGGAAAGATCTTCCCGCAGACGTTCCAGACGATGACGGATCGCCGCTTCTCCCGTTTCCATCCGGCTCCTCAGTTCGAGCAGCGGATATAGTTCAGCATGCTCTGTCCCTTGCGGGAATCGCCCATCCCCCGATGCGAGAAAAAAAGATCCGGATGACAGACCGTGCAGAGACCGATTTCCCCGATCCTGTCCGGGGAAATTCCCATGGACTCCAGCTGGAAGCGGACAAGGGAAGGCAGGTTCAGCCGGTTGTCCTCCTTGTTGTCCCGACGGAAATCGGGATGAAGTCTCCCGACTTCCTCCCAGACTTCGGGGCCGACCGGGTAGCAGCAATCCCGGATCGACGGACCGATCACCGCGGTCAACGATCCAGGCCCGCACCCGGACGCATCCATCAGGCACCGGACCCCTTCCGGGACAATGCCTCTCACGGCCCCCCGCCACCCGGCATGAACCGCCGAGACGAAACGGCCCCCGGGCGTTGCGATCAGCACGGGAAGACAGTCGGCAGTGAACACCCCAACGGTCGCGGAAGGATCGGATGTCCAGCCCCCGTCGGCCTCCGGGCGATCGGCGGCAGTCCTGCCACGGACCTCGACAACTCTTGTCCCATGAACCTGACGGAAGGTCCATGGATCTTCCCTGTCCAGGAGCGACGTCCGGGAACCAAACCCGTGATCCACCCCAAGACGGGTCAGGAGGGGGTGACGGAGAAACATCAGGGGTCTCCCCGCTTTCTCCAGATTGCAGGGCGGTCCAGTTCTTCTCCCGGATCGGAAAGGCCGGAAGGCGGGCGATCCATCGACGGCATTCCGCCCCGATGGAGGCCAGACATATTCTTTCTCAGATAGGCCGGAATTTCCTGGAGATGCTCCGGATCCAGCGGCATCTCTTCCGCCGGGGCATCCACCGGCAATTCGTCCTGATCGAATCCGGCCGCAATCACCGTAATGCGGATCTCTTCCCGAGGCTCGTCTTCCACGACCGTTCCGAAGATCATGTTGATCCCCTTGTCCCCCTCCTCCTGAATCAGCTTCGA
>DAIEST010000120.1 GCA_027346125.1 Leptospirillum sp.
TCCCGGAAAATCGAATAGGGGCCGACAGGAGAAGGGAGATTTCCAGATCGTTCCCCGGATCCTTCAGACATTGAACGTCGCGCCCAGAAATGCACCGATCAGACCATAGGACAATGTCGCAACCTTCGGGTCCCCGTTCAGCCGGCATACTGTTCCGTCACATGCCTGTTTCCGGTTCCAGAAACTGATCAACAGACCAAACACGGCGCCCCCCAATGCACCCATGATCATGGCACGAATATTCATCGATTCTCCTCTTTTCCTGATGTGAACGAAACCGCTCCCGACTCCATGGCCGATCGTTCTCCAGCACTTAATTCGAAGCACTTCCATCTTGTTCGAAATCACTCGCAAAGACAGTGAATCTGGTTCCTGCTTCGTCGAGGAGCCTTGGGGCGGTCAATCCGATCCAAGAATGTCCGTCAGAAATTTGGTTCGTGATTGCCAATACATCCGGTCCTGAGCGAGGAGATCCCGGAATTCTTTTCGATCTGCGTCTCCCTCACCATCCGTTCGAGACCCCGTTTCCGGTACATCTTCCATTCCACTTCCATCGCATGGGCATATCCCGGATCCATCACTATCTCTCCAGTATGATCCATATGGAACTGGAGTTTCTTATGATGGCGACAGACGGTCAGGACCGTTCCAAGAAAGGTCACAACGGTTCCCGGGAGCAATCGATTGTTCAAGAAGACCTCCACGTCGATAAAAAAGAGGATTCCCCGAATCTCTGCGGGACACAGCCTTTCCTGGCTGACCACAGCACTTCCCCCTTGATGAAAATCGGGCCAAAACTGTGTATTCTCAAGACTCGTGAACGACTTCTTTTCCGTTGGATGCATCCACGCCAGTCTTGAAACAATTTCTGGAGAGAAGAATCATGGCAAAGGTTTCCGTCATCTATGCCCAATGGTGCCCAAGTTGCCCTGCTACAAAATCGTTCTGGAAAAAACTCCGGAACGATATCCCGTTTCAGTATGAGGAGATCGATATCGAGACCGATCGGGGGAGAGAGATTGCCGAACGGCACAATATCAAAACTGTTCCGACCACCTTGATCAACGGAAGAACCTATTTTGTCGGAACGCCAGAGAAATCGCGAGCCATCCAGGTACTGAAGTCCTCCCGGTAAGCAGTCGGGTTGTCGTACCCCCCCGGAAGACCGGCACTCCTTATTTCGTCGGATCCGGCCACCCCGTTCTTCCCAATGAAGAAACATACTGGGCGAGATCATGCAGTTGATCCGGTTTCAGGTAAGAGAAGCTTGGCATGGGGGAGTGCGGGAAATGCGCTGCCGACTGAACGAACTGCACTACCAGCCAGTGCTCCGAATGACCAACCAGCCCCTCCTCGGACAGATCGGGCCCGATATGCCCTCCTTGTCCATTGACCGTATGACACCCGATACATCCTGACTGCCGGAAAACGAGCTTCCCCCGGGCCACCGAGCGCGGTTCGAGCGAAACCAGTTTTTTGAACCCGCGTTCCGCTTGCACGGAAAGCGTCATCATCGCTCCCAGCACGACCATCGTCACCAGCACGGCCACCGGTCTTCTGAACGGAGATCTTTCAGGCCGTTTGTCCACAAATGGAAGCAGGACAAGGACAATTCCGATCAGGGCCGGTAAACCGACAACTCCCAGAATTTCCGGGCGAATCATCTTCAATAGCTGAAAAATCCAGTCAAAATACCAGGCAGGGGTCGGACTATAGGAGGAGTTGGACGGATTGGCCACCGACTCCAGACCGGGCGGACGCAGGAGCGACAGACCTGCAATCACCAGAAAAATCGCCAGCATGCCCATCGCATCCATCAGAACCTGACGGGGATAGAAGAACTCCTTCCTGGCTTCAAGCGCCAATGGATCCCCCTTGTAAGGTCCGGCAGGACCGATCCGGCGAAAAATGACCAGATGGAAAACAACAAACAGAATGAACATGGATGGAAGGACCATCGTATGAATCGTAAAGAAGTGGGAAAGAGTCAACGCCCCCAGACCGACTCCACCCCGGATCGCGCTTTTGAGGATCGGCCCGACAATCGGAACAAGTCCGATCATGTTGGTACCGACGATTGTGCCCCAATAAGCCCGTTCGTCCCAGGGAAGAAGGTATCCCGTAAATGCGGCAGTCATCGTCAGCGCCAGAAGAACAACGCCTACCAGCCACATGATCTCCCGAGGCTTCTTGTAGGCTCCCCACAGGAATACCTGAAGAAGATGAACCCCTACCAGGATAACCATCATCGATGCTCCCCAGTAATGGAGTCCGCGGATCAGACGTCCGACGCCCATTCCACCAAAAGACAGATGGTCGATATAGTTGACGCTGTCCCATGCATGATCCGGTGTTCCGCCATAGTAGAATGCCAGCATGATTCCTGTCAGAAACTGGAGAATCAGGGTAAAAAGAACCATGCTGCCAAACACATACGCCCATCTGGCACCACCCGGAATCGGTTCGTCCAGCAGAAAACTCATCAAGGAACGGAGCCGGATGCGTTCATCCAGATACTTCAGCAGCTTGCTTTCCCCTTTTTGTTTCATCGCGAACCCCCCATGCAAAAACGATCAGGCCAGACGGACTTTTTTTGGAATCCCGATCGCGAACTGCTCATAAAGAATCGAGATATCCCCATCTTTCCCGACCTTGACCGGCAAGCTGTCCATCGGCCTGGGGGCTGGTCCTGAAACACGATTTCCATTGAGTTCGTAAATAGAGTGATGACAGGGGCAGATGAATCGTTTCCGATCGTCAATCCATTGAGGAGAGCATCCCAGATGGGGGCAGATGGGAGAAAGGACAGTCAGAAGCGGGGTTGAAAACTGTTTTTCCAGCTCCGAATCCAGTCCGAGCTTTTCATCTGCCGGCAAGGACATCGGGTCTTCCGGACTCGAATGTCGGATAAGCCAGACGGTCCGTTCCACCGGAACACGCATCCAGCCGCTGACGGAGACAGCCCTGAAGGTATGGGAAACAGGAGAGTCCATCGGAAGCTGGTTGATCGAAACGGAAAGCGGGACCCAGTGATCCGAGATCTTGGTCTTCGCGGCGGCCAATACATATCCTCCAATCGGCACGACCAGACTGATTCCGATCAAACCTGCCACGACAGCTGTGGTTCGTGCCATGAACTCCCTCCTGGAGCAGGCCGCATCCTCACCCATTTCCCGGATATCCGCCGGTTTCAGGGTGACAAGAGAGCCTATTTCTATCTGGTAGCCAGGAGGAAAGAACCAGGTAGGGACTTCCTCGAATTCGGTGGGATCGAAAACAGGCAGGGTTTCCAGGGTTCCATGACGGGCCAGTGTAATCGAGTGCGGAAAAATGGATCGCACCTGAGAAATCATGATTCGCTTCAGTGATGCAAGATCACGAACCACCAGTTCAGTGATTTTTCGTTCCGTTTCAGAAAATACCAGTTTCTCGAGCGTACCAACCTCATGACCATCTTCATTGAGGACCGGTACACCCATCCGGAGTACGACTTCTTCGCTCATCTTCACTCCTTCCTGGAGAAAACCGGAAAGACGGCACCACGACATACCCTCCCCGGACTGTGATCAGTGAGACGATTCTGAAGATCCCGAAGGAAGAACCATTCCGAGCGCATGATACCCCATATCCACATGAAGGAGTTCTCCGGTCACGGCACGGAACAGGTTCGAGAGGAGACATACGGTGACATCTGCAACCTCTTCCACCGTCAACGAGGACTTGATGGGAGACTGCTCCGAGACGACTTTCTGCATATCCCCGAATCCCTTGATCGCCCGTCCGGAGGCAGTCTTGACCGGACCTGCAGAAAGGGCATTCACGCGGGTGCCCCGAACACCCAGATCGAACGCCAGGTACCGGACTGCCGACTCAAGTGCAGCCTTGGCTGTCCCCATCACATTATAGTGGGGAACAACCCGTTCGGATCCGAGATAGGTCATGGCCACAATGGAAGAGTTGTCATTCATGATGGCTTGCATCTCGCGGGACAAAAGAACCATGGAATAGGCACTGACTTCCTGTGCCAGAAGAAATCCTTCCCGGCTTGTCTCCTGAAATGCCCCGTCGAGTTCCTCCCGTTTGGCAAACGCAATGCAGTGGACAAATCCATCATAGCGGATTCCCCCCGATCCAAGCGTCTTGATGGCTTCTTTCACTGCCAGATCGTCACGCACATCCAGGGGAACGAGACAAACGCTCTCCTGCTGGCCCAAATCCGGCAGAAGCTTCTGAATGTTGGAGAGCTGGGTGTCGCCCTGGTACGAAAGGGCAATGGTCCCCCCTTCCCTGACGATCGCCTCGGCAACAGCCCAGGCGATCGACCATCTATTGGCAACTCCGGTTACTAAAAATCGTTTTCCTGAAAGAAGACCCATTCTCGCTCCTTCTCTATAATTGTCCAGACAACATTCGAGCAGTAGTCCCTGCCTACTTTAGCGCCACCCTGACAGACAGTCCGGATGGACGAGTACGGGAAGCAAGGGCAGAACCCCTGAAGCGATACAGAATCACCTGGGTGACCCTCCTTGCCGGCCTGTTTGAGACAACCAGGAGATCATTTTTCATCGGAACAGCCGACAAAAAGACAGGACGACCCCGGGTGGGAAACGCTTTGACGATCTGATTGCGTTTCTGGTCGAAGACCCGAATTTCATGTGCATCCGGAAAAGAGATTGCAATGAGGTTCGAGCGGCCAATCCGGGCCATCATTCCCGGACGTTCTCCGAACCTCTTGATTGTTCCGAATCCACCGGAAACGGCATCCCCTCCGAAAAGTCCATTTTTGCAGAGAACCAGGACCCGTTCCGAGTCCGTCTTCCCATCCGAAAGAACAAGTTTCGGATGGTGGCAGCGGTCGATACCGACATTGCCAATCTCTCGAAACTCAGGGACTGAAACGGTCCTGATGCGACTTTGCCTGAACAGGGGAAGATAAATCTTCTTCCGGGCCGGATCAAAGCTCACCTCTCGAACTTTGTCCCCAAGGGCGATCCAGTTCGTGATCTGATAGCTTCCTTCTCCAAGACTGTACAGAAGATGAACCGCACCTGCCAACAGGTAATAGCCGAGCGCAGGAGCCCCACCAACCCAGACCGGATTCAGACCGGCCTTGTCCATGATCGGTGGACCATCCTCTCCGATCGGAGAGACGAGATAGGAACGGGAATCACCCAACGCTACAAGGATCGAATGCCTCACCGGGTTGTAAGCGATTGATTCCGGAAAAGGAATGTTTCGGGTCGTTCCCAGGGTTTGCCCCGTTTCCAGATCGAGACGGGCCACATTACCTTCGTGAAACAGTGTCAGGAAAACCCATCGGTCCAACTCGTCGACAAACAGCCGAACCCGCTGAAATGGAAACTCGCGCACAAAACGGACAGAAAAGGATAGGTTGTATTTCTGACGCGAATCCGGGGAGTGGGCGGAAGACGCTTTTTCCGATACGATTCCGCCTCGCGCAAATACATCCCCCGGGAAAAGCATTCCCAGGAACAGGAGAAGAAGAAAACAGGGATTCATCGAGGCAGACGAGAAAAACAGGTTAAGAAAGTCCGAGCGAACGTTCACGCCCGTCACTGGGCAATGCATGCCATTTTGTACGCATTGGCAGATGATTGGACAGAAGAGTCGGAACGAGTTCCGATACAAATTCCCACACGTACTCGTCAATCAGCAGAAATTCTCTCGATTCGGCCCCTCCCCGAACAGATGCGTGAAGCCAAAGATAATTGTTTTCCCAGAACGGGACGAGTTCGAGCGTTTCCTTTCCCTTCGGTTGGCTTTCTTCCAGGAAGCCGATAATGCACTGAACGACCGACAGGGAAACCCCCATCGGGAGAAGATAGGACCACGGAACAATGGAAACCGACACAACATCCTCATCGACATTCCCTCCCTGCAGGAGACGGGAAATATCCTGAAGACTCTGCTGGAATCTGGCATCGTCCGGAAACCGCTCGATTCTCTCCTGAATACTCCCCTCACCAGGCGGCATGCGTGAAGAGATTGCCCCTATAAGCGCCATGGGAGATACCCGCCCAGGCTCCTGTGTCCCCGGGGAGGAGAAGGCAGACAGGATCGGGTGGTTCTTTCCCAGAACCGGCAGGACATCCCATTCCCATAAATCCAGGGAGGGAATGCCGGGAATTTCCTCCGCATCCCCTCCAAAACAGGTTTCGAGAAAAGCGCGCCGCTCGTCGTAGGAAAAAAGATAGAGATCCGGAATGCCTGCCCAGCCCGCATGCAGGCGGATTCCCAGATCGTCTCCCTGCCCGGAGGGAAAGAGCGTCCGAAGGATATCCTCGATACCCTGGATGCTTTTCTGGTCAAGATGCCGGACAGGGGCCTCAAGACCGTCCACCAGAATCCCGAATCCGTACAGATAGTGATTTCCGGGTACACCAGGGAGAAGCAGTCCGGTTTCCACCTCAGCTTCTTCAGAATAATTTTCCAGGAATCTCCGGACATACAGGGACCAGTCAGGGGTCATCGAATGAATTTTCTGAAGCAACGGCAAGGATTCGGATTCAAAGAGCGTGATCAGGCAATCAGAAATCTCGTGGTCCAGAAGATCGTCCTCCAGAACCTGAGCGGGGCCACCCTTCTCGAACAATTGAGTCAAGATGGCCGATGCGTTGGCCGGATCAGGGAAGGAGGAACCTGTTTCTTCATCACCAGCCATGGATCATTTCCTTATGCAAGAATGGCAAAGATACAAGCGGACGTTTTAGCAGAAGGGTATTCCCCCTTGCAGAATGGGGACACATACTACGCTGTTTTTCAAGTCCCTTCAAGGGAACCCCCGCTTACCTCGCTCCCTTGATCCTGCCCTCCCGATTTCTTGTTCCAGGAAAAGATCGGCATGGAAAGATCCTGCTCGGGAGGAGTCCATTCGGGGTCGTCCGGAATAGACCGGAACAGTTTCTGCCTGTTCCAGAAACGGAGGATCTCAAACGCCCGTTCGACAACATCTTCGGGAACCCCGGCGAGCCGTGCGACATCGATGCCGTACGAGCGGGAAGAGTGTCCGGCAACAATCCGGTGATGGAAAAGAATTCCCTCCTCGCGAACTGTCACTGCCACAGAATAGTTCTTGATCCGCTGGCGTCTTTCCGACAGGCGGTGCAGTTCGTGATAATGTGTCGCGAATACAGTCCGGCACCGGATCCTGTCGTGAAGAAACTCCGCAATGGACCAGGCCAACGCCATCCCGTCAAAGGTTGAGGTACCACGACCGACTTCATCGAGAAAGACAAGGCTTCTGGGTGTCGCCTCGTTGAGGATCCTCGACATTTCCTTCATTTCCACCATAAAGGTGGACTCTCCTTCCAGAATGTGGTCGGAAGCTCCCACCCGGGTCAGAATCCGGTCGACAAGAGGAAGCGTGGCGCTGTCCGCAGGGATCGGGGCACCAGCCTGCGCCATGATCTGGAGAAGGGCTATCTGGCGCATATAGGTGGACTTTCCTGCCATGTTGGGACCCGTCAGAACAATGAAATCCCCTTCGTCAAGAAATACGTCGTTCGGAACAAATCGGGCAGACGGGAGTCTGAGTTCCAGTACAGGGTGACGTCCATTCACAATTTCAAGAGGAGACCGATCGCAGAATTCCGGAAGATGATACCCTCTCTCCTTTCCGACAGCATAAAAGGATTGGAGGGCATCGATCGCTCCAACGAACCGGGACAGTGCCTGGATCCTGTCCGCCACATCCAGGATCGCGGCGCTGAGAGAATCCAGAATCTCCCCTTCTCTCCGCAGAACAGACTGCCGGGATTCGGAGATCCGGGTCTCGAAATCGATCAGATCCGGCAAGGTGAATCGTTCGACGTTGGTCAGAATCTGTTTTCGAAAATACTCTGCAGGAACGTTTTTCGCCTGCCCTTTGGAAACTTCGATAAAATAGCCCGACACCTGATTGTAGCGGAGTCGGAGATTATCGATCCCGGTTCGTTCCCTCTCTCTTTTTTCAATTTCGAGAAGGTCCTGGTCACCTTCCCTCTCCAGTCTTCGAAACTGTGCCAATCCGGAATCGAACGCGTCCTGGATAATGGGCCCATCCCCCAGGGAAGAGGCCGGTTCTGGGACAAGAGCACGTTCCAGAAGAGACCGGATCGTTTCCAGGTCCGGGAGAGCCGATTCTCGCAACTCGTCGGGCAACAGATCTCTCCACTCGGACATTCCCGCCAGCCGAATCGCCCCTCCAAGACCGTCCCTCAGACCTGACAGGTCCCTGGGGGATCGTCCCTTCAGTCCGATTCTTCCCAGCATCCGTTCGAGATCCCCGACATTTCGCAGAACCGAGATCATTTCATCCGGAAATCTCGGGTGTTCCCCCATATACCGGAGGACACGATGCCGTTGCGAAATCAGGTTCCCTCCCGCATCGGGAGACAATAGCCACCGACGAATCGTCCGTGACCCCATCGGAGTTTTGGCGCGGTCGAGAACTTCCAGCAGGCTCCCTGGCTTTCTCTTTTCCTCCCGATTGGGAAGAAGATCGAGATGACGCAGGGTGGCCCTGTCCAGAACCAGAATATCCTGCCCGTCCTCAAGCACCGCTCCGGTAAGATGCGGCAACATGGACTTCTGTCGCCATGCGACGCATCCAACCAGCAGTCCAAGTGCTTGGACACCCGCAGAAGACAGAGCCGGCATCTGAAACCCGGACGGCAGAAAGCTTCTCCAGTCGTCGGCGTTCCCGGACGGGAAAAAAGTGACCTCCCATTCGTAAAACTCAACCCGAAGGGTTTCATCCGCAATCACGATCTCCTCAGGATTCTTTCGGGCCATCCAGTCCAAAAGATCTTCCTTCTTTCCCCCACCGGCAGGATCAAACACCGCAAGCTTTCCATCGGACAGATCCAGGCAGGCCCCCGCCCAGGAATCCCCTTCCCGGCAGATTGTCACTCCGTTCTTCGTGTTCCCCCCCGAAAGCGATGGATCCTCGATCAACGTCGAGCGTGTCACAATCCGGACGATCTCCCGCGGAAAAAGTCCATCGGGGTCGGCCTGCTGGGCGGTCTGTTCGGCTATTCCTACGGAAAATCCCTGGTAAACCAGCCGCGGGAGATAAAGTTCAAGGGATCGTGCGGGAATGCCGCACATCGGGAGAGGGTTGGGACGATTGCGTTCCCGGGTCGTAAGGGTCAGTCCCAGAATGCGGGAGACAGTTTCGGCCTGATCTCCAAAGAGTTCGTAGAAGTCTCCCAGCCGGAAGAGCAGCAGTGACCCCGTCACTTCATCCCGAAGCCGCCGATATTGTCGAAACAGTGGGGTATCGGGATATTCATAGGGTGCAGAGGAAGAAACGGCTTCACTCATGATGATGGGTATCCTGATGGGAGGTCGACGAGGAGGGGTTACGCAACTGGCCAAACCGGCTTCGTGTTTTCTTCAGAAGTCCGGAGAAAAAACACAAACAGATTCCCAGAATCACCGCCAGAATGACAATCACCCCGACTGGCAGGGGGGAGGTCTGTCCCCAGAACGGAAACTTCATGATGACTGTCTGCTGGTCATTTTCAAGAAGAAACAATAGACTCGCCCCAAGAAAAACAATCCACAATGTCATTCTCATGAGTTTCCCGATCCTTTCGGAAAAGGAAGCCCCATCCAGCCCATGACCGTCTGAAGGTCCGACCAGACATCCTTTTTCGCCTGGGGATTCCTGAGGAGGTAAGCCGGATGGAAAGTTGGAAGAACCCGGATGTCCGGGAAATCCGGCAAACGGCATTCCTTTCCCCTTAATCGGGAGATTCCTTCAGGACGGGATAAAAGGGCCTGTGCCGCGGTCTGCCCCAGAAGAACGATGTATCCGGGATTCATGATCCGGATCTGATCATTCAGGAATGGAGCGCAGGCTTCCCGTTCTTCCGGGGAGGGAACCCTGTTTCCGGGAGGGCGACATTTGACGGTATTGGCAATATAGACCTCATCCCGACTCAGCCCCATAGCCTGAAGCATCTTTGTCAGGAGTTCACCGGCCCGTCCCACGAACGGCCGGCCGGTACGGTCTTCGTCGGCACCAGGACCTTCGCCCACAAACATAAGACCAGACTGACCAGAACCTTCACCAAACACGACATTCTGTCGTGTTTTTGCCAATGGGCAAATCTGGCAGGAAAGGGCTTTTTCCTTAACCTTCTCCAGATCCATATCCCCTCTTCCGGAAAAACCCGGAGAAAATCCGTTCCGATCGGTCGCAGGATCCGGTTTTTCAGTCTGTCCGGGAAGATTTTCCCCGTTCGGAAGAAATGCCAGAGACGGCACGTTTTTTCCCAGATACCGGAGATATTCCCCAAGCCCCTCTTCCGGAGAATGATCCATCTGCTCCCCTCCCTATGAATCGACCCTAATCAGGGGGAAATCCCAACGGTTCGTACAAAACCGTATCCTGAGCACTGCGACCCCGTTTCAGTGCTTTCAATTGAGTCAGGGCGAACGGAAGACTCTCTGCAAGTTCATGGGCAAGAAGACCGCAGGTCTTTCCATTCTCCCAGTCCAACTGTCCCGCCTGCCCATGGACATAGGCACCGAGCACCGTCGCCCGGAATGGGGAGAGTCCCTGCCCCAGAAAGCTGGCGATGATGCCTGTCAGAAGATCTCCCATCCCAGCGGTTGCCATATTGGGGGCACCGGTAAGGTTCACCGCAATCTCACCATCCGGTCCGGCAATAATCGTCCTCCAGCCTTTCAGGAGGACAATCGCGTTTGCCTGACGCGCTGTGTCGACTGCGATCTCCCGTGCTCTGGAGAGAATCTCCTGAACGGGCCGATCCAGAAACCGGGCAAGCTCTCCGGGGTGGGGAGTCAGGATAAGCGGCTTTCCATTTGACCGAACAATCCCGTCCGCATTTCCCCTGAAAAGTCCAAAAATGCCTGCATCTGCCACGACCGGTCCATGGAATCCGTCCAGAAGGCGCTTGACGGAGGCGATTTCCAGGCTTTCCGGGTCCATGCCGGGTCCAATAGCCAATACATCAACCCTATCAAGCAGATCTCCAAATGGAAAAGGAGTCGTCTCAACCATGATTTCCGGATTTCTGGGAAGAATCTCCTGCAGATTCCCGTCATAAATGACCGTGGCCAGCCCAGAACCGGATCGAAGGGCTCCGAGTGCCGAAAGCTCGGGAGCTCCCCTCTTTCCGGCACTCCCTCCCCATACCGCAACATGACCGGCATTTCCCTTGTGGATGAAGGGCCCTCTTTCAGGAAGCCACCCGGAAGCCTCTTCTCCGGTCAAAACCATTCCCTTTCCTGACCTCAGGAAGGTCGAGGGAATTCCGATATCCGAAACCACGACCATCCCCGCATATCGATGCCCCGGATCGGCAAGAAGCCCCCATTTCGGGAGCCCGAACGTGACCGTCAGGACTGCCCTGATTGCTTCAGCGTCCACATTTGCAGTCCGTCCATCGACTCCTGAAGGGATATCGACAGCCACCACTTTTTTTTTCGCCTGATTGATCCGTGAGACGATTCCCAGAAGATCAGGGGAAAGTCCGCCACGAAAGCCGGTTCCCAGGATCCCGTCGATCAGGACCTCTGCATGACCGATCCGATGCCAGGCGCGGCTGGATAGAACCAGATCCACTTCGATTCCCATCGATTTGAGACGACGGCATTCTCTCAGGACGGAAGGTCCACAGTCCTCTTCCGGACTGGTCAGAACGGCAGAAACAGGAACACCCAGGGAATGAAGCTCACGCAAAGCCACAAGAGCGTCGCCTCCGTTATTTCCTTTTCCTGCCACTGCGACCACTCTCGATACATCGGGGGCAACCCTGAGAACACCCCGCGCAACCCCCATCCCGGCCCGTTCCATGAGCAGTTCTTCCGAAAGGGACAGATCGGCCATCGCCTGCCGTTCCAATTGCACCATTTCTTCGGGAGTGACAACGATCAACCTGCTAGCCCTCCGTCAAAACGACAAATGCCGTTGCCGACCCCGCATCGTGCGAGATTGAAACCCATATTTCACCAACGCCTCTATGATCAAGACAGCTTCTTGCCCCACCAGTACACCGGGTTTCCGGGAGACCGTTCGGAAGGGTGATCGTCTCGATCTCCTTCCAGCGCATCCCTTTTGACAACCCTGTCCCCATCGCTTTCAGGACCGATTCCTTGACAGCAAATCGACCTGCAAGATAGGCAGGTCGACCACGGGATTCCCTGATCTCAGCAGGGGTAAAAACCCTACCGAGGAATCTCTCCGGAAAACGTGTGCACAGACCCTCGATTCGACTCGTTGAAACAAAATCGACACCGATTCCCAGAATTTTTCCCGAGCGACCGGAAGCGCGGATCATCTCTTGCATTCCATCCGAATGACGCGAAGAGTTTCCGTATCGGCCAGAATCTTCCGGATCTCCCGGATGGCCTGGTCCAGTCCGACAAAAATACTCCGGGCAACAATGCTATGCCCTATATTCACTTCCTCAAGCCCAGGCAATTCAAGAACGGCGCTGAGATTCCTGACGGTCAGACCATGACCGGCCGCCAGACGGATCCCCTTGTCTTTCAGACAACTTGCAGCAGCCACCAGCCGGTGGAGTTCTGCCTGTACCAGTTTTTCGGAAGATGCGTTGGAATACTCCCCTGTGTGAAGTTCTACCTGATCAACCCCCAGAAGGACGGCTTTTTCCATATCCGCCGGCTCCGGTCCAAGGAAAAGGGAGAGCCTGATCCCGGCCATTCGACACTGATCCAGAAATATGCGGATACGCCCCAGAGAGCCTTCATCCAGAAGGAGTCCTCCTTCCGTCGTGCGCTCTTCCCTTCTTTCCGGCACCAGTGTCACAAGCTCCGGCCGGACATCCAGTGCAATCCGCGCCATCTCTTCCGTCATGGCCATTTCAAGGTTCAGAGGCAGGCCTCCCCAGTCCTTCAAACGTCTCAGATCATTATCCTGAATATGTCGTCGGTCTTCTCGAAGGTGGCAAACCAATTGTTCTGCGCCGGACTGCCAGACGGCAACCGCTGCCGAAAGCGGATCGGGGTCCGAACCGCCCCGTGCGTTCCGGAGTGTCGCGACATGATCGATATTGACACCGAGGATCATGCCCCCTCCGACTCCTTTGCCTTCAGGGGACCCAAAACAGAAATTGCATAGTCATCCCCCCACTTCAACTGGCGCACCAATGCAAGGATATCCTCCGGGGTTACAGAATCAACTCTCCTCTCAATTTCGGAAAGAGGAAGCTCCCTTCCCCAGTTCAGGAGGTCTCTCCCCATTTTGCTCATTCGCCCCCCCGTGGATTCAAGCCCCAGCAGGAGAGACGATTTGAGCTGATTGCGCGCTCTTGTCAGTTCAGCATCCGAAAGAGGAACAGATTCCATCCGCTGAAGTTCGGACACGAGAACTTCCTGAAGCTCCGTTCGACGGGACGGTCTCGTAGAGGCCGCAATCCGGACAATCCCTCCATCGGAAAATGAAAGCGGACTGGCGTATACGGAGTAAGCAAGTCCCCGTTTCTCGCGGACCTCCTGGAAGAGCCTGGAACTCATGCCCCCTCCAAGATGGGTCGTCAGGATCCTCAGGGCAGATTGGCCGGCATCGGTTTGAGGAAGTCCACGGACCCCCAGGCAAAGATGAACCTGCTCAAACTCTTCGTCTTCCTCTATTTTTTTAAAGAAGGGCTCGGGCTTGGAATACGGCATCTCCGAAACGCTGTATTTCGCAATATTCCTGAAAGACTCATCGAGTGTTTCGATCATCCTGTTCCAATCCAGATTTCCGGCAATCGTGATAAAAAGGTTTCCCGGATGATAGTGCTCGACGAAATAACGGCGGACGGACTCTTCTGAAAAATGGCCAATCGTTTCTGCCGTCCCCAGAATGGGGGAACCAAACGGATGCCCCCCAAAATAGGTGCGAAACAAGGATTCCATGACCCGGTCTTCCGGGTCATCCATAGACTCCGCCAATTCCTCCAGAACGACACCGCGTTCGCGCTCAATCTCTGTGGGGTCAAAAACCGAATTTGTCAAGAGATCTCCCAGCAGCTCTCCTGCCCTGTCGGCATTTTCGCTTAAGACCGTGGCATAGAAGGATGTAACTTCCTGGCTGGTAAAAGCATTCATCTCGCCACCAAGATAATCCATCTCATTGGCTATTTCTTGAGCGGATCTGGTTTTGGTCCCCTTAAAGCACATGTGCTCCAGAAAATGGGTGACACCTCCATTTTCCGGTGTCTCAAATCGGCTACCAGCTTTTACCCAGACACCGATCGATGCGGCACGACTCTCTTTCATCGGGTCCCAATAAACCATCACTCCATTTGATAATTTATGTTCATGATATGGCATCACACTCTCTCAATCTTTTCTTGAACGTCTTATGCGGAC
>DAIEST010000179.1 GCA_027346125.1 Leptospirillum sp.
TGAGACCAAATACCAGGAAGAATGGGGTATTCATTTTTAACCCTCCTTTCCTCTTTTCGGTTCATCCCGGTTGCGGGATGAGTTTCCGGTATTTCCTCACGGATCAGTAGATGTTGTCCGGAATGGAGTTCCCGAACAGGTCCTCCTCGATGGGTTCGAGCGCCCGCCTGATCTCCGTGTAGATCGCAAAGAGAACCTCACTGGAGCGTCTTTTGCCGTTTTCTTCCTGTTGGCTCGCACTTTTCTGAAACTCCTCCAGGGTATTGTGAAACCGTTCTTCCAATTCCTGGATCTGGGCGATTCCAAGTGGTGTCAGAAGAACCCTTGCTGATTTCTGGAAAAGCCAGTGTCCCAACGGACAGGAACTGGAATCCAGCGAGAAGCTCAGTTCGGAGGAAATATGGTTGTTCGAAAGAGCGGACCGGACCTTTCCGATCAGGGTCCTGTGGCTCTTCTGGGCAAGGAGATAGGGGATCTCTCCCATATCCCAATCGTGCTTGCCGAACAGTGACAGGGTCTTGATGAGTGGCTGCTCCTGGCTGATTGCTCCGATATTGTCCATCTCGACCGGTGTTCCCACTATTTTTCCGAATCCCCAGTCACATCCTATCCGGGAGAGGATCATTGCTGTTTCAAGATCGTCTACGGCAGGCACCAGCAGGTTCCTTTGCAGCGCATGTCCCATGAGAAGAATCGCGCTCAGGAAAGCCATTGATTCCGCCTGGTGTTCGATATCCCTGACAAGCGTTTGGGAAATTTCCAGAAACTGGACCGGAAGATGACGCAGGAGATAGAGGGTGTTCTCCTGGTCCCCAACGCCTTCAAGTCCGACACTGTAGCCGTGATCGACAAGATCCCAGATGGTTTTTTGATAGGCCAGGGTGTTCGGTAGGGCCCGGTCGCCTCTGATGCCGAAATAGATTTTGTGTTGTGTGGATTCTTGCGGACCTCCAAAGATCGACTGAAGAATGGGGAGAAAGTCCAGGCTCATCATCTGGTGGATGGAGAAGGTTACTTTCAGAAAAGCTCCAGGGTAGCGAGATGAGATCGCTTCTGATGTCTCTTTCGTTTGTTGCAAAATATGCTGGATGTGGTTGGATGAAACGATGGAATCAGGTTCGGAAAGATGGCGATGGTCCTGTCCGTCATGAGGAATGGCGGAAGGAAATTTTAAGGAGAAGCCCACGATTCGGACCTCTTTAAAAGACCTGATGGGAACGATTATCGGGGAATCACGCCCCGAACCAGTGACTGATGGGACCTTTTCCGTAATCCCTGCCGTTTCCCCGTTGTTCTCGACGGGGGGGGTATAGATCACATAGTTGTTCTTTCCACGATTCTTCGCTTGATACATCGCAAGATCCGCATCCCTCAGAAGGCCGCTTTCATCCTTGTCGTCGTGGGGATAGACAGAAATTCCAACGCTCGTTCCGATGCTGATATCCCGATTCTCGATCGAATAGGGTTGATGAACGGTTTCCAGAATCCTCTGGGCCGCTTTCTCGACTTCGACCAAGGACTTGACGTTGTTCAGCAGAATGACAAACTCGTCTCCTCCAAGTCTTGCTACCAGATCTCCCTGTCGAAGCATGGTCCGGAGTCTGTCTGCCACTTCGACGAGCAACTTGTCCCCCGTTTCGTGACCATGGTTGTCGTTCACTTCCTTGAATCCGTCAAGGTCAAGGAAGAGGACTGCCATGGACCGGTTGTATCTCTTTGCGACGGAAAGCGATCGGGAAAGTTCGTCTTCCATCATGCTTCGATTCGGGAGGTGTGTAAGGGGATCGAAATAGGCTTTCTGCCGGAGTTCTGCTTCCTGAAGTTTTTTGGTAGTCAGGTTGGTTTCGATACAAACAAGGTGCTGAAGCTGGTTTTTCTGTCCTGTGATGGGAGAGATACGGATTTCTGCCGGATACGTCGTTCCGTCTTTTCTGAGTGCGGTATATTCCGTTGTATAGAAATTGTTGTTTTGCAATGTTTCCCATGGAGAGATGATCGTGGAGCCTTCTTCCTTCAGCCGATTGAAGAAGTATCCGGGCAGGAGACTGGCCTCTTCGAAGGAGCATCCTTTGCTGTCGAGATAGGCCTGGTTGGCCCATTCGAGGGATCCGTCGGCGAAGGCGATGAACATAGGGGAGTCAATCTCTTCGATGGCCATTTTCTGAAGGCGAATCTGTGTCTGTTCGTTCTCATGGAGATGGGCGATCGCCATTTTATTCGACAGATCTTCCAGAAGAGTGAGGAGAGATTCCGTCAGAACCTCTTTTTTCCGGAGAGAGACCCCAATGGTTGCCATTGGCGTCTCTCCGGGAAGAGCGATCGGAAAAAAGACGCTTGTCGAGATTCCGGAGTGGATAAAATCAGTGCGGTAAGGTTCGGCATAGTTGCCCAGCTCGAAGATCTGGCGCTTTCCAGTCGTTAATGCCTGACGTGCAGCAGAAGGCGAACTGCTGTCGTTGAGCATTTCTTCAATGAAGGCTTTCAGGGCGTCTTTTTGTTCCGGGAGATCGTTCTCAAAGGAAAGGGTATGGATCCGGGAGTCCGGAGCATATGCAAAGATCCCGACCAGGGCAAAGTCAAAGAGTCTCAGGAGTTCATGACTGAGATGCGGGTACACGTCTTCAAGGGGGGTGCCCTCGAGAATCTTCTGGTCGAGTTCATGAAAAAGTCTGCGGACCCCTTCAGTCTGAGACTCAAGGGTGATGTTCCGGACGGTGACAAGAATCGCTTCCTGCTCTTCGTATGGAATGATCGTGGCATTGAGGGAGACAGGAATTGAGGTCTGGTCCGTGCGCCGATAGGAAGTTTTTCCGATCTCAAGCGTCCCTCTTTCATGCAATTGGGAGAGCATGGTCCGGATCTGTGTCTCGGAAGAAGAGACGAACTCGGTGATTTTTTTCCCGATCAGGGCTTCCCTGAAAAAGAAACCCACCATGTCGCAGAATATGGGATTGGCATC
>DAIEST010000180.1 GCA_027346125.1 Leptospirillum sp.
TCCGATGACAAAGTCGTCCCCCAAAGAAATGCTCCCGATCATCGACAAACCCGTCGTCCAGTATGTTCTGGAAGAGGCGGTCGAATCGGGTATCCGCCAGATCGTCATGGTGACCGGACGGGGAAAGAGAGCCATCGAGGATCACTTCGACATCTCCTACGAACTGGAAGACGTGCTCCGCAAGAAGAACAAGCTCGACATCCTCTCCGAACTCCAGCGAATCTCCGCCCTTTCGGAAATCACCTATATTCGCCAGAAAGAAGCCCTGGGACTGGGACATGCCGTCCTGTGCTCGGAGATGGTGGTCGGAAACGAGCCTTTTGCGGTCGCACTGGGAGACGAAATCCTCTACGGACCCCAATCGGGTCTTGCCCAGCTTCTGACCGCCTACGAAGAACTGCAGGCTCCGGTCATCGGCCTTCAGCGTGTTCCCCGTTCCGAGGTCTGCCATTACGGCATCGTGGACGGCACCCCTGTCCGGGACGGGCTGTTCCGGGTGGACCGCCTCGTCGAAAAGCCGAAAGTCCAGGATGCCCCCTCCGACTATGCCATCATCGGCCGGTATATCCTGACTCCCGATGTCTACGACATTCTCAAGAACCAGACCCCCGGCGTCGGAGGCGAAATCCAGCTGACGGACGCCCTCAACACCCTGGCCCGCCAGCGTCCGGTCTACGCCATGGAAATCCAGGGCGACCGCTTCGACACCGGAGACAAGATGGGTTTTCTGAAAGCCACCGTGCATTTCGCCCTCAAAAGAGGGGACCTTTCGGAAGAGTTCCGTCTTTTTCTCGAAGGCGTCCTTGCGCAGGGAACCCTGAGTCCGGAAAGGGAGATACCCGGAGAAACGGTGTATGCGAACCGATAGAATCGTTCTGGCCATCGCCGTGACAACGGCGGTCCTGTTATCCTGGCAGAATTTCCGGAAACTGTGGGACGACTGGATGACGCTGCCGGCCTATTCCCACGGCGTCCTCGTGCCTCTGGTCTTCGGTCTGTTGCTCTACCTCGAACGGGACCGGCTCTCAGGTCTTTGCGACACACCGTCCCCGTGGGGAATCGTTCTGACGGCCGCAGGCGTTCTGTGTCTTGCGACCGGGACCGTCTCCGGCCTCTACTACATCCAGCAGGTCTCTCTCCTTTTTCTCGTCGCCGGCATCGTGGCGGGGTACTGGGGCCTGAAAACCCTGAAAGCCGTCCGGTTTCCCATTCTGTACCTGTTGTTCATGATCCCCCTGCCCTATCTGGTGTTCAACGCCATCGCCCTTCCCCTCCAGATGCTGGCGGCAAAAGGATCCGCCAGGATCCTGGAGCTCTTGCAGATCCCGGTCTACCGGGAAGGGAACATCATCAATCTGCCCCACATCTCCCTCGGGATCGTCAAGGCCTGCAGCGGGATCCAGTCACTGGTCTCCCTTCTGGCGATTTCCGTCCTTTTGACAAAGTTGGGGAATCTCAGAGGGGGAACGGCAACCCTGTTCGCCCTTTCCGCCGTTCCCGTCGCCGTGATCGCCAACATGATCCGGATCGCGGGAGCGGGCATCCTCGGATCGATGAACCCCAGTCTTGCGGAGGGTTTCTTTCATCTGTTTTCCGGGTGGGTGGTCTTTCTGTTCGCCTTTCTCTTCCTGATCCTGGAGATCCGCCTCTTCCAGCGTTTCCGGAGAATCCCCGATGTCGCCTAGACTCCGCAACATGCTGCTGTCGTCGGCGTTGATGCTCGCCGGCCTGGCGGGTCTGTCCAGACTGGGGGCCGAAGGGACCATTCCGTCCCATCTGGCGCTTTCGGCTTTTCCCGACCGGATCGGCGATTGGACGGGTGTCCGGATTCCGCTCGACAAAAAGACCCGATCGCTCCTGAACGCGGACGGCTACGCTTCGGTTCTGTATACCGAACACCCGGGCGAACCGGGTCTCCTGTTCTTCAGCATCTTTTACACCCGGCAGACCGCAGAAAAAAACATCCACTCCCCGGCCAACTGTCTGCCTTCTTCGGGATGGGCCGTCCTATCGCACAAGGTGATTTCCCTTCCCATAAACGGCGAGAGCCTCCCGCCGGTGGACGTCAACTACGACGTGATCCAGAAGGGTCTGGACAAACAGCTTGTTCTCTACTGGTACCAGGAACGGGGGCACGTCTTCGCCGACGAATACCGGGGTCGCATCTATCTGATCGAAGACGCCCTTCTCCTCCACCGGTCCGACGGGGCCCTCGTCCGAATCTCCATGCCGGTCGCAGCTTCGCTCGGACAAACGTTACGGACGGAAGTCCGATTTCTCAAGGGTCTGTCCCCGCTTCTCGGAAAATACATTCCGGGTCCATCTCTTCCGGCCGATGTGGCCTTCCGGTCCGGACAGAACGTTCTCGCGGCCGGAGATCAACCATGACGACCGACTCGCCCGATTCATTGACCTTTGCCCCCCCACTTTTGATCGTGGACGACGATCCGGTCGTCCTGAAGCAGATGACGTGGCTGTTCAAGGGGGATTATCCCGTTCTGACCGCCGACAGCGCCTCTGCCGCCATCGAGGTCTTTCTTCGGGAAAAACCGCCGGTTGCGATTCTGGATCTCTCCCTCGGAAAAGAGGCGGGGCAGGACGGCATCGACCTTCTCCGCTTTTTCTCCGAAGCCGATCCGCATTTCCACGGGATCATCCTGAGCGGTTCCATCGACCGGCCACGAGCCCTGGAAGCGGTGCGCCTCGGCGCCTACGACCTTCTCGACAAATCGGTTGACCCCGAAGAGCTGAAACGGGTCGTGGGCAGAGCCTGCAACCGGGCCCTGCTCGCCAGGACGCCGAATCGGCCCAAAGAAAGAACGTTATCCCCGGATGACTCCAATCCGTTCCCGGGTATCGTTACCAAGAATCCCGCGATGCGGGAGATGCTCCGCATCCTCCAAAAAATCAGCGCGACGGATGTCTCCGTCCTGGTGACGGGAGAGAGCGGCACCGGAAAAGAACTGTTCGCCCGGGCCATTCACGAACGAAGTCCCCGAAAGAACGGGCCTTTTATCGCCATCAATTGCGGTGCCATCCCCGAAAGCCTTCTGGAAAGCGAACTGTTCGGTCACGAAAAGGGGGCCTTCACCGGAGCGACGGAGAGCCGGGCAGGGAAGTTCGAGGCCGCCCATCACGGAACGCTCTTCCTGGACGAAGTGGCCGAACTGCAGATCGAATTACAGGTGAAACTTCTGAGGGTGCTTCAGGACAAGATCGTCGAACGGGTCGGAAGCCGGAACGGAAAACAGCTCGATGTGCGGATCATTGCCGCCACAAACCAGCCTCTGAAGGAACTGATGCCCCGGGGGCGATTTCGGGAAGACCTCTACTACCGGCTATCGGTCATGAGTTTCCATCTGCCTCCCCTCCGGGAGAGAGGCGAAGACGTGATTCTTCTGGCCCAGCATTTTCTGGAAAAATTCCGGACGGAATACAACAAACCCCAGGTCGTGGACTTCAGCCGGGAATGCCTGGAGATCATCCGGAAGCACGACTGGCCCGGAAACATCCGGGAACTCGAAAACCGGATCCAGCGGGCCGTGATCATCGCCGGGGGAAAATGGGTCACCCAAGAGGATCTCGACATCGGTCTCGATTCCCGGAACCATATCACGAACGCGCTGTCCATGAACCTGATCGGAGCACGGGAAGAGGCGGAAAAACGGATGCTGGTCGAAGCCTTCGAACAGGCCCGGGGCAACATCAGTCACGTGGCCCGCATGATCGGGACCAGCCGCCCTACGGTGCACGCCCTGATCAAGAAGCACGGGCTGAGCCCGAAGGAGTTCAAGGAGTAAAGTTCTTGGGCTTTTTCCATCATCATCATTGCCAAAGAACTTAATGAGGCCGGACAAGAAATCTTGAACACGGACAGGATGGGTGAATGCAGAATTTCCGAAGCAAACTGACCTGGTTTCTGATGGGAGTGGCAAGTGGCGTCCTGATGGTCGCGCTGGCGACGTTTTTCGTTCTGACCTCCCCCAGTCTTCGGGAACACTTGAAAGAAACGGTCAAGAAGATCCTGAAAGTTCATCAGACCGTCGACGCCATCAAGACACTGGAGGCCAAGAGCAAGAATCTGCTTCATCCGGGTCTGGTGATTCCGGATAACTTTCTGCATTACCCTTTTCCCGGGACACGGGTCGAAAAAAATGGAGATCTTCTGACCTGGATCGCACCCCTGTCCGATCGGATCCAGCTTCAGGACATACCACCTGACAATCGGATTGGAAAACCCGGCAGTTCCTCTCCCCTCCATCTTGTCGGTCTCCGAGGAGAGGTCCTGTCTTTCCAGCTGGTTCTTCGGTCTGCACAGAAAATACCGGATCTCCATGCCCGATTGTCGCTGGATCCGCATACCGGCTCCTGCATCACAACACACCGCTTTCTCGAACATTACGAGCACTTCACGGCAAGCGACGTCAAATATGGTCCGATCCACCCGCACGACATTCCGGACCCGCTGATCCCTTTCCGGGACCCTTATACCCCCGGGCGCATCATCGTGGCCGATATTCCTGTTACCCCCAACGCAAACCAGCCCGTGTGGATCGACGTCGCCTATGCGAGAAACTGCGCACCGGGAACATACTCGGGGATTCTGACCATCCGTTCCGGTGACCAGGTTTTCCGTAAAACCCCGGTGAAATTCGAAGTGCTTTCCCCCGCACTTCCGGAACACGCCCCCATTTCCCGGTGGATGGAATTGTATGTGAGCCGTTTCTATGCAGGACTGGTCAAAGGTGGATTACCCACATCCGATCTGGAATTCCAGCGCATGTACCGAAGGACGTTTGTCCTCGCCCACAATTACGGATTTTCCACCAACGACTCCGGCGGGATTCATCCTGATATCCGGTGGGACGGGAAGACCGGAATACCCACCTCTGTGGACTGGTCCTATTATGACAACCTCTTTGGCCCGATGCTTTCGGGTCAGTTGACCGGCTCCCCTCCCAATACATGGAGTCTTCCCATAGGCCCGTGGTCGCTGGGGATAGGTATGTGGGGAGGATTTGCCGTTTTGGGGGGACACCCATCCGCCATTTCGGACTGGAAAGGGGTTCCGGACATTATGGCACAGAACCTGGCCAAACTGATCGTCCGGCACTGGAAGGAAAAAGGCTGGCCCATCGACCGAACCTTTGCATATGTGGCAGACGAGCCAGTTCACAAACTTTATTACTATGCTGACACCTACAAACTCATCGCAAAAGATGCCGATTCCCTGCATAAAGGCTCACCGGACATCCGTGTCATGCTCACGGATGTCCCTTATATCACATACAAGAACCAGGTGGGACATAAAAAACTCATCATGGTTGGAAAAGTGAATATCTGGTCGGCGGCCGCCGAACAGTTCATTCCATCCAGGATGCAGGAACGACAAAGAAAGGGTGACCAGGTCTGGTTCTACCAGGCTGGGGGTCCTCCCTTTATAGGACAGAACGACCTCTATTCCCTGGGCCCTGGTTTTCGGATGTGGTTCTGGACGGCCTGGAAATACCATGTCAACGGGGTCTTTTACTGGGCGGACACCTTTTGGAACGACAATAAAGAAAATGCGAATCCTTTCGTCAATCAGGGTCTTGGAGACGGGACGATCATGTATCCGGGGAAACAGTTGCATTATATCGGATTCCCCGATATCAATGGCCCGATTCCCTCAATCCGCATGGCTCAGTGGCGACGGGGATATGAAGACTATCGCTACCTGACCCTCTTAAAACAAAACGGAAAAGAGAAAAATGCTGACCGGACAGTTAACCGGCTTGTCGTTCATGCCCTGAACGATGGAGGATACCTTCCGTATTGGAGATCCCCCCTTTGGCAAAAACCGGGTGACTGGAGTCACAACCCGCAGGACTGGCATAAGGCACGCATTGATATGGCACGGGAAATTGCGGCAGGTTCGGGAAAGTGATCATGGAAAAGAGCTTTGAGTCTTTCGAGAAAGATTCCCCCAGCATCCCGGATAACCGTTCTTCAAGGGAAGTCTGTCTGCAAAATTTTCTTTATGACTACTTTCCCATAGGAATGGAAACCCTATGGGGACATTCTTCCCACCCTGTCAAAAGGTCAGAAACAAAAATCTCCGCCTTTTCTCACTCCAAGAATTCGGATGCTACCTTGGTCTTTGACGGCTTGGCCAATGCTTTTCCCATGGAATATTTTCGGCTTCACAGCACAATTACCAAAGTATCCATAAAGACAACCCTGAAAGCAGATTCTGCCCGCTTGACCGTTCTTCAGACCCCTTTAAAGGGGTCTCCAAAAGTTGTCATCGATCAGAAAGTCCGGAATTTTTCGGGTGTATTGGACACAGAATGGATCGACATCCAAAATCGGGATGGCAGCCTTCATCTTGAAATCTCTTATCAAGGCGCCCTGGAGATCAATCAAACGGCAT
>DAIEST010000207.1 GCA_027346125.1 Leptospirillum sp.
ATCATCGGACAGGACCCGTCGGAAAACGTGGTCCGTCTTCTCCAGGGGGCAAAAAACGACCCCGACGACGAAGTGCGCATGATTGCATCGACATTGTTGACCCGGGTCGAGAAATCCTATATGGAGTCCATCATCCGGGCAGAAAATGGCCAGGGAACGGAAGATCGCGATCTATCGGCCGGAAGAACCTATCTGAGTTACGCCGACTCCGGCCTTCCGGTCCAGAATCTCCGGGAAAGGGCCATCCGGGAATCCCTGGTCCATTTTCAACGGGCCATCGAATCCGGCGCCGTTCTGGAAACGGACCTTCTCTCCCGTCTTTTCATGGAATCGGTCCGTCACCGGAACCAGTCCCTTGAGAGACTGACCCGGGAAGAACTTGAAAAACGGGGTGGACAACAGTCCCGGACAATGAACGAGTTCATCCAGCTGTTCGAAAATCGGGAATTCCGGAAACTCTCCGGACAGCTTTCGGAACGGACAGACGGACAGGTCGGTGAGTGGTTCGAACGGCTGCGGAAATGGGAAGAAGGGAGACAGTCGTGAAGAAGGAGTCCACGCAGGCGGACATCTGCCTGATCCTGGAAGGGACATATCCCTACGTCACAGGAGGGGTTTCAAGCTGGACCCACCGCCTGATCACCCGTCTTCCCGAATTCCGTTTCCACCTGCTATGTCTTGTGCCTGACGAAAAACCCCGTGCATGGGCTTACAAAATGCCTGAAAATGTCGTGGGCCAGACCGATGTCGCCCTGTCGGTTCTCCCCTCCGAAGTCCCTACCACGCCCTTCCAGCCGCAATCGACACCGCGGACGCTCTTCAGCGAGATCGAAACCTTCCATCACGAGCTTCTCAAAGGAGACACCTCCGGATTCCCGGAACTCTACCGGCAATTCGAACAATCGCCGGATCACAAAAAACTTTTCCACGATCTCCTGACGAGCCGGGAATCATGGGAGATCCTTCGGAAGCTTTATGCGGATCAGTTCCACGAAGAATCCTTCATCGACTTTTTCTGGATGTGGAGGACAACCCATATCCCTCTCTTCCGGGTTCTCTCCGTCCCGATTCCGGCCGCCGGAGTCTACCATGCCCTGTCCACAGGATACGCCGGAATGCTTGGAGTGATGGGGCATCTCTCCCGACAGCGGCCGCTTCTCATCACGGAGCATGGCATCTATACCCGCGAGCGGCGGATCGAGATCGCCCTTGCCGAATGGATCGGAGGAAAAACGCCGGAAGGCGGGACGATCCGGCCCGTCAACGAAACAGTCCGCGGATTCTGGATGCGCATCTTCGAGCAGATCGGCAGGATCGTCTATCGCCACGCGGATCCCATCGTCACTTTGTTTGAAGGGAACCGGACCATCGAAATCCGGGAGGGGGCGGATCCGGAAAAGATCCGGATCATCCCGAACGGGATCGATCTGTCCGGAATGCTCCCGAAGCAGTCCAGGTCGCCGGAGGAGCCCAGAATCGTCGCGCTGGTCGGACGGGTCGTCCCCATCAAGGATGTGAAAACATTCGTTCAGGCCGCCCGCATTGTCCGGGACCAGGAGAGTTCCGTGAAATTCCTCATCCTGGGACCGACCGATCATGATCCGGATTATTATGAGGAATGCCTGGAACTGGTCCGCTCCCTGTCCCTTGAACCCCACCTCTCGTTCGCCGGATCGGTCGATCTGTCCCGATACTACCCAAGAATCGACATCCTGGTTCTCACTTCCCTGTCGGAAGCCCAACCTCTGGTCATCATGGAGGCGGGAGCCTCAGGCATCCCCGTCGTGGCATCCCGTGTCGGAGCCTGCGAAGAACTCCTGACCGGACGAACCCCTCCGGACAGGGCATTGGGTTCGTCCGGACTTCTGACCGGCGTAGGAAGCCCGCATGAAACAGCCCTCGCCATCCTGAGACTTCTCCGGGATCCCGAACTCTCGCAGCGTATGGGGATGACCGGACGCCGACGGATGGACCTCTTCTACAAGGAATCCGACGTGTTCGACGCTTACCGGACACTCTACAAGGAGAAAATGGCCGGATGGCCGGAATAGGATTCGCCCTCCGAAAACTTCTCGTCCGGGAAGAGCTCTCTTCCGTCCTGACAGGATTCTTTCTGTCGGCCATCGTAGCGGCCGGACCCTGGATCCTGACCTCCGTGGGTCTCCTCATCATCGGCTCGGCCGATGCCTCGTCCTTTCCGGACTACGGGGACTACATCCATTTCCGTTCCCTCGTCACATTCCTCTTTGCCGCCACGCTCATCCTGACATCTCCCTTCCAGATCCCCCTGACCCGGTATCTCGCAGACCGGTTCTACCGGAAAGAATACAAAGTCGTGCGCTCCCTTCTCTTCACAGCCATCGGACTCTCTTTCATGCCGGCGATTCCGCTGGGACTCCTTGGACTCTATTTTCTGCACCTTCCTTTTCTGGAATCCCTCGCTGCAATGGATCTTTATCTGATTCTGACAGCGTTATGGATCACCGCGTCCTTCATTTCCACCCTCAGGGACTATAACGCGGTCGGACTGGCCTTCCTCTTGGGAAACGCGGTCAGCGTCTCGGGGGTTTTTCTGGGAACACATTACGGCGGATCAACGGGAGCGCTGATTGGCTACACCGTCGGACAGGGGGTCATCCTGACCCTTTTGATCGTGCGATTCCTGATCGAGTTTCCCGGAACAATCCGCTGGGAAAAAAACGGTGTCTCATTCCTCCTTATCAGATGGGATCTGACCATCCTGGGGTTCTTCCTGAGCGCCGGAATCTGGATCGACAAAATCCTCTACTGGTATGGCCCCGGCTCCGAAGCGGTTTTCAGCTTCGTCCGGATGAACAAGAATTATGATGTCGGCATGTTCTTCGCTCTCCTGACGATCATTCCGACACTGGCCCTTTTCATCGCCTACTTCGAAACCGGATTCTATGAACAGTACCGGTTCTATTTCTCGGTCATCCACGGGGGGTACCCGTTCCGGGAAATCGAGCGGGCAAAGGAGCGGATGGTTTTATTCCTGAGGCATGCGCTTTCGTTCGTCATCAAGATCCAGGGTTCGATCACGCTTCTTGTCCTCCTGAACGCCCACCATATCCTCACCTTTTTCCACTCTGATCTTCTATCGCTTCCCATCTTCCGCATCGGATCCATGGGAGCGCTTCTCCAGGTCATGATCGTCCTCGAAACCACCCTGCTCCTTTATCTGAACAGAGGGGACATCGTCCTGAAGCTGTCCGTCGTCCTCTTCTTCTCCAACCTCTTCCTGACTCTCGGGTTCATGGAACTCGGCCTGCGTTTCGAAGGGATGGGATATTTCCTTTCATGCCTCATCGTCTCTGTATGGGGCTACAGGGATCTGGACACGGCGTTCCTGGAATTCGAGTATATCGTCTTCATGCGACAGGCGGTTGCCTCGAAATAACCCTGAAAAACCTCGGGAAGGAGGAGGATGAACTCCAACGGACACTCATTCCCCGGAACCCTCCCGGTCCTCTCCTCCCTGTTCGTCAACGGACTGGCCGGAGGATTCGTCTGGCCCTATCTTCCGATCCTTCTGTCCGATCGAGGACTCCGCCCGGATCGGATCGGTCTGGTTCTGGGGACGGCTTCTCTCCTGATCCTACTGTTCCGCCTTCCTCTGGGAAGACTGCTCGACTCGTCCCACTTTCCGGATCGGTGGATCCGGATCATCCTTCTTGTCCCGTTTCCCTGCACGCTCCTCCTGACGATCCATGCCAGGGATCCTGTTTGGCTGATAACCGCCATCTTTCTCCTGCATCTGGCCCGAATGCCGTTCCTCCCGCTGGGACTGGCCTGCCTGAAACGCCTGTCGGAGAAACGGCAGGTGCCCTTTTCTCCTCTGATCTTTGTAGGATCCCATCACCTTTTCCTGGGGGTTCTGGGACTCCTGGCAGGATGGGTCGTCCTGCTCTCCGGCCTTCACGAGACATTGCTTCTGGTGGTCATCCTGATGTTCGCGGGCAGCCTTCCCCTCCTCTTCCAGTCGAACGAACCTCCGCCGGATCGAATATCCTCTCCCAAA
>DAIEST010000228.1 GCA_027346125.1 Leptospirillum sp.
ATGGAACGGGAGAGCCATCATATCCAGCATTTTTCTGCCCAGATAGGAGGCATGCTCCGGATTGGAGACATCCCCGCCCGCAATAATGGCAAACTCGTCTCCCCCCAGACGGGCCACCGTATCGCTTTCCCGAACCACTGACCGGATCCGCCGGCCGACCTCCTTCAGAACCAGATCCCCGAAAGGATGTCCGGACGAATCGTTGATTTTCTTGAAATGATCGATATCGAGATAGAAAAGGGTCACGGACTGCTGAAACCGGCGGGCCTGGACAAGCATCTGGTTCATGCGGTCCTGAAAGAGGTTCCTGTTGGGAAGATCCGTCAGTGCGTCGTAATTGGCCTGGTGAGTCACCTGATGAAGGAGATTGCGCTCGCGGGTCACATCCCGGAACACAATGACGCATCCGATCACTTCCCCTTCCCGGTTCCGGATGGGAGCCGCGGAATCCTCGATCGCGTATTCCTTTCCCAACCGGCTCCGGAGCAGCGTGTGATTTGCCAGTCCGACAATAGTTCCCAGGCGCAGGCTTTTCTCGACGGGACTTTCAGCCGGTTTCCGGGTGATCTCGTTGATGATATCGAACACCTCCTGGACGGGATGATCAATCGCTTCGGAAAGACTCCAGTCCGTCAACGTCTCCGCAACGGAATTCAAGTACTCCACCCGTGCGTTGATATCGGTCACGATCACCGCATCCCCGATGGAGCCGAGGGTGATGAACCATTTCTCTTTTTCAAGGAAGAGCCGGTCCATCATTTCTTTTCGTCGTGTAATATCCCGCACCGTGACCATGAATCCCTGGACCCGACCTATCGGGTCCCGCACGACAGCTCCTCGAGCTTCCCCCGTGAACGGAGCCCCATCATCCCGGATATAGGACATTTCATAGGGCTCCGGATCGTCCGCCGCTTCCAGATGGTACCGGATTTTACCCTGTCGCTCGAAGTCCTCCCTGTGGGCATAAATAACGGCGACCGATTGCCCGACAAGTTCGGAGGGCCGGTATCCGAAGACCTTCTCGACAGCGGGATTCGCAAACCGGATCTGCCGATCGATATCGGTGTATACGACGGCGTCCCTCATTGCGTTGAACAAGGCCTGAAGCTGCGCTTCCTTGGAAAAGATATCTCCCTGTGCCTTCTTCAGCTTCCAGACTTCCACCCCGAGCAGGATCACCAGGAAGCCGAAAAGCAGCCCGCCATAGACTCGTTCCCACTTCGTTTCAAAAAGTGCCAGAGCTTTTTCGGCTTTTCGGTGGGAAGTTCGAACGGACAGGGAAAGAACCGCCATTGACATCCCCAGTTTCCGTTCGAGCGACCAGATGGAGACAAACGAGGGATTCGGCTCATGCTTTTCCCGGACATTCGACGGCAAGGGGCGTTTTGTGAAGATGGTCAGGAAATCCTTGAGAAACTGGAAGTTTTTTTTCAGATTGTCCAATTCGTTGCGTTGCGCAACGGTGAAAAGAGTTCTGGATCTTTCCAGATCCTGCAGCGCCACTTGCCCCTGAACGTCCCACCCATTTGTCAGGCGGACTTCCGATGCCGTCAACTCCCTGCCCGACAGAAAGGCAGAAAGTGGAAGAGCCCGAAGCGACCGGCTCAAGGAAAGGAGATCGAAGTCGGCACGAGCCCATTGCCGAAGAATTTTCCCTTGTTCATGTTCAGCTCTTGAGTGGAAACCGGACAAAACAAAATAGGCGGAAAACAGGAAGAAAAGACTGAGGAGCATCGTGCGGAAGAGAGAAAGAATTCCCCATACCCTGTGCAAGTTATCCTCCTGGTTCTGGTGACGCATCAAGCTCCCGGGTCTCCGATTCGTTCCGGTCTGAAAAACGAATCAACCCTTCGGGGGGAGATTCCCTGCTTTCATCCGGATTGAACGATCTGTCGATAACATCATGCATATGCACGCACCGGATTCAGGCAGGAAGCGACCATCAACCCCGTGGGTCTTCATTACGAAATGCGGCACTGTCCTTATCGCCAATACCGCCTTCGTCGTCTTGAGACTCGCGGATGCAATACAACAGTGCAGTTCAGCGCCGGGAAGTCATCGGACCGGGTAGAGAGCAGAGCAGGCGAGGTCAGAAGGATCCTTCAATCGGGATTCCCCTCGGTCAGGGACCCGGATCGCATGAAAAATCGCTGCGAACTCGACAAGGAGGGAGGTTCTCGGACTCTATCGAAGGCATATTTCCTTCGATAATGATAAAAATGATCTATCTCTTAATTTCTGGGTGAATTCCAGAAAAGATATAGAGTTGGATCAAAAAGGTCAACTGGCGCATCGAAGACTTAAAATCCAGCCGGATTTTCTCGACCACAATTCCAATCATCCGACAGGGAAAACATTCACTTTTCCGACAGAATCATGGTAGCATGGGAGTGTTCCGAAGAAGAACGGGACGGCTCCTTGTTCGGCCCCCCTTTTCATTCCCAGAACCCAACGAGGAAATGATTCGGATGAACCGTCGGAACCATCTGGTTTTTCCGCATAGCCCCTTCCGGTTGCGCCCGTCATGAAAAACTCCGAAAAACTTCTCCTTCTGGCCGCCTTTTTCG
>DAIEST010000237.1 GCA_027346125.1 Leptospirillum sp.
CGTGGAGAGGCTCGCTCTCCGGCGCCTTCGCAGCATGGCAGTGCTCACTCCGGACTTCAAGGGGGTAACCGAACGCGACAATTGGTAAGCGAGGGTATTTTGGGTCTTTGGAAGGTCTATCCGGTTGTCTATTCCCGGCTCCTCCGTGAAATCTCTTCGGCCAGTTCGAAAAGGGGAATCGCCACGATTCCTTCCGGCAGCGGGATCCTTCCCTCTCCCGGGTAGACGACATATTTGCGCACCGGAGAGAGGTCGAGAGCGGCCGAATAAAACCCCCGGTCGGGTTTCGGGGCGAGGCTCCGCTTGACCTCGATCGCCCACAGGGAGTAGTCCGGCCATTCGAGAAGAAGATCGATCTCCGCTCCGCCGGAGGTCCGGTAGAAAAACCCCCGGGCCCGGTCGCCGGCCGACACGAGAAGGTTCTCGATCGCGAAGCATTCCCAACTGGCGCCCACGACCGGATGGGAGAGGAGACTCTCCCGGTCGGCGATGCCCAAAAGGGCATGGACCAGGCCGCTGTCGCGGACATAGACCTTGGGGGATTTGAGCAGTCGTTTCCCGATGTTCGCATGCCAAGGAGGTAACCGGCGAACCAGGTACAGATCGGCGAGAAGATCGAGATAGCCGCCGGCCGTCTTGGCGTCCACGCCAAGATTTCTGGCCAGGTTGGCTGTGTTGAGCAATCCTCCCTGGTTGTGGGCCAGCATTCCCCAAAATCGTCGGAGCGTCTCTGCCGCGATGCGGAACCCGAACTGGGGGATATCCCGTTCCAGGTAGGTACGGAGAAAGTGTTCTCGCCAGCGGAAGCTCAAGGAATCGGGGGCCAGAAAGCTTTCCGGATATCCTCCGCGGAGCCAGAGCATGTTCGTTGAGGTGCTCCCCGTTTCGAGGATCCCGAAGGGGGAAAGCTCGAGATAAGCGATCCGTCCTGCCAGGGATTCCCCGGACTGTCTCAGGAGATCGGGCGTGGCGGACCCGAGCAGAAGATAGCGCCCCGGACTTCTTCCCTCCCGCCGCTTCCGGTCGATCAGTCCCCTCAGGAGGGGAAAGAGGCCGGGAAGGCGATGGACCTCATCCAGGATGACCAGCCGCTCCCGGTGTTCCCAGAGGTACTCCTCGGGAAGAGCCAGTTTCGCCTTGTCCCGCTCGGATTCGAGGTCTAGGTAAAGGGCATTGTCCCGGCGACCGACTTCAAGAGCCAGCGTCGTTTTTCCCACCTGCCGCGGCCCGAGAAGGGCGACAGCGGGGAAGGCTTCCAGTGATTCCCGGAGAAGGGGTGTGAGCATGCGTTCGATCATATTTGTAATTATGGAGACAGGATCCATGATTTGCAATGATGATCGGAGAGAGGATCCACTTTTCAGATGACCATCCCAGTCATTAGTGCCGTTGGAAAGGATTTTCCGGTTTCTGTCGAGCAGTTCGGCTTTACTTATGTTGATGTTGGCAATAATGCCAACGAAATCGATTCTTCAATTCACACAGATCCTGAAAGACATCTCGCTCAGTTTTTGTCTTGACGGGCAATCACCCTTCGTTTTCAAATGGAACTTAGGGTATTCTTGTCAGTAGAGATGGGTATATCTTGAAATCCCGTATTTTTCCATGGATGTTCCCCTCATCGTCCGGAGGTGTGACAATGCAATCATACAATGAGATCAAAGACCGGGTCCTTGGATTGAGAAGCATGTTCGAGAAGGATCGGACCGTCGACAGCGGGATGTGGGAAAAAGTGGTCGAGGCAATTGATGAAGGTGAGCAGAAAGGGTGGTTGAGCGGGGAGAATGCAGGTTCTCTCAGGGACCATCTTGCTGAGCTGGAACAGGAGCTGAAAGCGCTTGAGAACTTCTGAGGGATAATTCTCCAGTCGGAAATGCTTGTGAAGAAGGTGGTCTGGTCGGATGGCAGGTGATTTCTATCGGGTACGGGGAGATATTCGCCGGTTGATCGACGATCTGGAAGGAAAAAGTCGGTCGGGGATGGACCTTGCCATGGATCGGATGTTTGCTCTGCAGCCTGAAACCTATCTGCGTTATGAAGAGCGGTTTTCAGAACTTCTCCGATTGCTCGACTGTCTGAGGGAAGAGCTTGGCTGCGTACAGGATTGGGGTGCTCTTGACCGGATCCAGCGGAGGGTTTTCTTTCTTGAGGAGCGTTTCGAAGATGTGGATAGCGTGCTGCGAAACCGTCCCAGGAAAATCCGGTCACGAATCTCGATGGACAGGCTTTTCAGGGTGTCGTCCAGAACGGGAACCCGTCAGGGACCCCTTTCCAATGGCGATATCCGATCCTTCGAGGAGGCGTGCAGGGTTCTGGGTGTGGATGATAAGGCACAGTTTCCGGAAATCCGGAAACGGTTCCGGATGCTGATGAAGGAACTGCACCCTGACATTCGTATGGGAGACCGGAGTGCAGAGGGTCAGATGAGGAATGTCTTGTCGGCCTACGAATATTTGAAGCAAAACATGATGCCATCGTAGAACTTGTCCGGTTTGACTCGAACTTGCTTGACATGGTATCTTCCCAAGACCAAGTAATCAAAAAACCCAATCTGTCAAGCCTTATTTTTCGGGGGTGACCGGCGCGGGGATGACCGATTTGCTGTGGCGGTGTTAGGTTGGATTGAAGCGGATGGGCGAAACCGGAGATGGGTTCGCATTAGAGGACAGGTTGTCCGGTCCGGAGTGTGCAGGGGCATTTCCCCCGGCACGGAATATTGATATTGAAGATTGGTTCTAAGGAGATTGAAAATGGCAGATAGTGCTGGAGTCGAGGTAAAGCCGGGCGCAACAGTCCAGGCTCCCCCGCAGGCTGCGTCAGCAGGGTCGGAAGCATCCCGCCAGCGGGTTGTTTCCCCTGAGTACATGTTCTTCGAGGCTCCCCGCGAGCGGGCTTTCATCACGGGTTCTGAAGCAGCGAAGGAGGCGATCCGCCGGGCGAATGTCGACATCGCCATTTCTTATCCCATTACGCCTCAGAGCGAGACGATGCAGCAGGTTGGTGCTCTCTGGGCGGAAGGCTATGTAAAAGAGTATTACCGCGGTGAAGAAGAGTTTGGCGTGATGTCAGCCATTGCGGGAGCTTCCCGGTCGGGTGCCCGTTCCCTGACTGCGACAGCCGGTCCTGGTCTGATGCGCGGAATGGAAGTTGTGGCGTCGTGGCCAGGTGGCCGTATGCCCCTGGTGCTTCTGATCATGTGTCGTGTGATCAATGCCCCTCTTTCCATTCAGCCGGACAATGCCGAGCTTGCCTACCTTCTGAACAGCGGCAACATTATCTTCCATGCAGAGAATCAGCAGGATTTCTTTGATTACTCCCTCAAGGCATTCATCATCTCGGAAAAGCCTGAAGTCACTCTTCCGGTGGCCGTTGCGGTGGACGGATTCTTTGTGACCCACGCCCGTGGATATGTCATGCTTCCGCCCAGCGATATCAAGCTTACTCCCAGAGATCCGTACCACGAAGCAATTCCGGCCATGGATAACGAAAATCCGCCTGCCCGTATTTCCAGGGATGCTCCGATTCAGAAGAGTAATTTCATCAGCTATCATGTCCATGCGTCGTGGCAGCAGGAAGTCTGGGCTGCGGTTGAACGCTCCCGCAAGTACATAGACAAATACATGGGTGGTCTTGTTGAGATTGTGAATCCTGATGCCGAAACGATCATCGTGGCGTCTGGGAGTGCTGTATCCCAATCCCGTGAGGCAGTCCGGCAGGCAGAGGAAGATCTGGGTGAGCGGATTGGCCTTATCAAGGTTCGGTCTCTTCGGCCGTTCCCGACACGGGAGTTGCGCGAAGCCTGCAAGAATGCCAAGCGTATTCTTGTCCCGGAATTCAACTGCGTAGGGTGGTTGCATCGCGAGGTCTGTACGGCGTTGTACGGGTACTCGAATGCAGAGATTATCCCGGGGCCCCGCGTTTTCGGTGGTATCTCCTTGCCAACGGAAATGATTCTCCAGTACATCTTCCCTGACAAGAAGTTTGCTTTTTGATGTTTTGAAATAGCATGTGCGATCTGGGCAGAATGATTCCGCACCATCCAAATATATCTCTTGAAGGAGATGGACAATGAGTTTTGACAATTTAAAGATGTCTCCAGCCCTGGAAAAGTATATGACGAAGGAATACCGCGATCTCGTTGAGCGTGGTCCTTATGGCAAGCCTAAAAAAGTTTCTGAAATGGGGACATTCAAGGAAATTCTCGAAGAGCATCCGATGTGTGCCGGATGTGCGATGACCCTTTTTATCCGCCTTACGATGATTGGCCTTCCGAATCCGGAGCACACCATTCTGGTCGGTACGGCTGGTTGTGGACGGCTGGCATTGACTCAGACGTCCATCCCTTTCATCTATGGAAACTATGGTGATACGAATGCAGTGGCTTCCGGTCTGAAGAGGGGCCTTGCGACACGTTTTGCCGATCAGCCGAAGGATGTTGTTGTCATGGCTGGTGATGGCGGACTTGCCGATATCGGGTTCAGTGCCGTGATGCACTCCTGGTTCCGGAAGGAAAAGTTCACGACCATCATGCTTGATAACGAGGTGTACGGGAATACAGGGGGCCAGGAATCCGGGATGACTGAAAGAGGCGCAATCCTGAAAATGGCTCCCAAGGGCAAGCAGTTTGAAAAAATGGATATGATTGGTCTTGCAAAAACAGCGAATGTTGCCTACATCGCCCGGGTTACCCCAACGAACCCGACACGTGTGGCCTCGACTATCCGGAAGGCAGTCCTGATTGCCCGCGAGATTGGGCCGACCTTTATCCAGGCTTACACCTCGTGCAATATCGAATATGCCATCCCGACGCCAAAAGTGATGGATGATGCGAAGGAAGTCGAGACTGCACGCTACGGCTTTATGGAGATCATGTCAGATGAGGCCAGGGAATACCTGGAGTCGATCGAACCAGCCAAAAAACCAAAAGCCAAAAAATCTGAATCGGAAGAAGCCGTTACAGCCAACTAGGGGGACCCGATGAACAAGAAGCGTTTTAATATCCGAATGGCAGGAATTGGTGGGCAGGGTGTGGTTACCGCATCGCATATCCTGAGCAACGGAATGGTGATCATGGGCGGAGAAAGCACTCTGGTCCCGTTTTTTGGATCAGAAAAGCGCCTGGCTCCTGTTGAATCCTATGTCCGGATTGCCCATGGGAAAATCTATGAAATCGGAGAGATTATCTACCCGAATGTGATCATGATTTTCCATCCGCAGGTGATTACGCATGGGAAGTCTTATACGATGCCGTTTTATTCGGGACTGAAGCCGGATGGAGTTGTGCTGATCAACTCCGATCAGCCGATCAATCTTGTTGCAGATGAAGTGCGGGAACTTGAAGAGCGGAACGCTCACATCTACTACCTGCCAGCAACGACGATTGCACGGGAAAAAGCCGATACGGACCTTGCCACAAACATGGCAATGGTCGGAGCAATCAGTGCAATTATGGGAATTCCGGACCTTCCTTCGCTGGAGCAGTCGGTCAAAGAGCGTTTCCTCGGAAAAGGATTTGTGGTTTCGGGCGGAACAGCAGCTCTTGACAATGTGATCGAGCGGAAATTTGCCAAGAAAGAGCAGCTGCTGAAGAAAAACATGGAAGTTATTTCAGCGGCCTATAATTACGCCATCGAACATGGTTGGGCAGAGCATCGCCAAACGGCCACGGTCTAAATCCGAGGTAAGGAGAGTCCAAGATGTATTTAGTTGCACATGTGGATACAAGCATCTGTGCGGAGACTGCGTGCAAGCTCTGTACTCAATACTGTCCCGAAGCGAATACGATCCTGTATGACAATGACAAGAAGACGGCATTTATTGCGACAGACCGTTGCAAGGCGTGTGAGATCTGCGTCAGCATCTGTGACAATATGGCAAAACACAGTGCGATCAAGATGATCATGATTACCGATATCGAAAATCCGTTTGAACTGTCAAGGAATGGTTTCAAGCCAGCAGAATGGAACAGCATGCCCAGACCCGCTGTGATATCGGAAAAAGAGGGTTAAAGGGAAATTGTTTTGATTTTCTGGGCGCGACTTTCGGGTTGCGCCCTTTGTGTCTGAGTGAATTAACTGATTTCTGATGGAGTTTTGAGATTTGGAGTCAATTGAGGTTAATGATCCTGTCCGAATTCAGGAAATTCTGAAATCAATCTCGTTGACCGGCAAAGGTTTTACAACAGATTGCCTGTTGGCGGATGTATTTGAGGCAGGCTTGACGTATCCGGATTTCTTCAAGGCAATGGGTGAGGATCCGACCGCTTACTATGACGGAAAATCTCCGGCATGGGAGTCCTATCACCTCCGTCAGGGAAAAAAGGTTTTTATGGTATATGGAATGGGAGCTCGGGGACGGCGTGTGCAAATGACCGAAACCCCCTGAAACCGATGAGACTTTTTGATCCTTCTGATCAATGGCGTTTCTCTCGCATTGCTGAAAAAAGAAAGAATGAAAGTCTGGAAGGGGAAGATGCCAGGATCGCTTCCATCATGGATGCCCATCCTGAGCTGGACCCGTTCTGGTCTCTTGGGGAAGCTTCTGCTTCACCCCAGGAGATTGCTGGGCAAGTGGTCAACCCATTTGTTCATGTTACACTTCATCTGGTCGTTGAAAATCAGATTGAACGCGAGTACCCCCAAGAGGTCAAGAAAACTTTTATGCGATTGGTGGAGCAGGGTGATACCGAGCATGAAGCCCTCCACAGCATTATCAGCGTTTATGCAAATCTTTATTTCCGTGCCCTCCGCAAGGGGCAGTCGTTTGATGAATCAGAATATACAATGACTCTCGGTTTTCTGACAGTTTGATACCAACTTGAAACAAACGGCTTCCTTGACTTGACGGGAAACTGGGCCTTATATTTTCTAGACCCGGTTTTTTATCTCCGGCTTCTTTGGCAACCTCATTATAGTGGTCATTTTTGTGGCCATGGGGGTTTTTGACCAGATGTAGCGGAGTTAGATGGTGTGTCCTGGAAACACAAGTGCACCGGTCGATTGTGAACGAATGAGATATGAAGGAGTTCCCCATGGGTAGTCATGAGAGTAACGGGATGCCTCAAATAGGTTCCATGAATAAGAAGGGTCAGATCATCACTGATCCGAGCGAGCTTTTTTTTCTGTCCCCCCGCACGCAGGCCTTTTTAACAGGATCTGAAGTCATTAAGGAAGCCGTTAAAAGAGCAAGCGTGGATTTTTCCGTTGCCTATCCGATCACTCCCCAGAGTGAAGCATCATCGCTTGTCGGAGAGCTTTATGCGGATGGTTACGTGGGTGATTACATGCGCGGAGAGTCCGAGTTTGCCGTCATGGGACAGTGTGCCGGTGGTGCGTTCGGTGGTGCAAGGGTGTTTACCACCACAGCCGGACCGGGAACCCTCAGGGCCTTTGAGAATTTTCCGATGTGGGCAGGCAGCCGGCTTCCGATCGAAGTGGTTTTTACCGTTCGTGGAGTGAACTCCCCTCTTTCAATCCAGCCCGATACGCTGGAAATCGCTTTCATGCTCGAGACTGGCATGTTGCTTTGGCATGCAGAAGACGCACAGGATCTGTTCGACTACATACTGAAGGGTTACATTGTTGCAGAACAGCCGGAAGTCCATCTTCCAATCGGAGTGATCTGCGACGGGTTTTTTGTGACCCATACGAAGGACATGGTCCTGATGACACCCGAGAACAGGGTCATCCCGCATTATAATCCGTACGCTTCTCCTGTAACATGCATGGATATGGAATCACCTCCGGTCCGTATGATGCGTGATCCGTTCGTCATGAAATCGAACTACATCAGTTATATGACACATGCCAGCTGGCAGCTTGAAGTCCGGGCTGCGATCGAACGCTCCCGAAAGCATACCGTTCAGCTTCTGGATGGACTGATCGAGGTAGAGAATCCGGACGCGGAAATTATGCTGGTCTCCTCGGGAACGGCCGTGTCCCAGTCTCGGGAAGCCGTTCGTCTGTTCAGGGAGCAGGGAGTCAAGGTTGGCTTGGTCAAGATCAAGACAATCCGGCCATTCCCTGGGCAGGAGTTACGTGAAGCTCTCAAAAATGCCAAGCATATTTTCGTACCGGAATTCAATGTGGCCGGATGGATGGCCAAAGAGATCAAGTCGGTCATCGATCGGAGCGAAAGAGTTATTGCCGGACCCCACGTTGCGGGCGGTATGACGATGCCTCCTGAGGTGATTGTCGAAGAAGTTGAAAGATCACTCGCCCTCCGGGGCAAGAAGGAGCTCATCCATGGGTAGGGAAAAAATACAGATCAATGAAGAGTTTTGGGATATCATGCCGGATGACTATAAGGATTTGGTCAACCACTCCACGTATGGCAAGACAGATCGTGGCTGGAAGGATGTGGGAAGTTCCACTGAACTGATTGCGGAGCATTCGTTGTGTGCAGGTTGTCCCGAGTCAATCGCTTTCCGGCACATCATGGCTTCCATGCCCGCTCCGGAAGATACCGTGATGGTAGGGTCGACAGGATGTACAAGTCTTGTTTTTCCGATGGTTGCCGTACACAACATCCATTCTTTGTTTGGAAACCAGAATGCGGTAGCAACCGGATTGAAGAGAGCGCTGAATGTCAGGTTCCCGAACAAAAACAAGGATGTCATTGTTTTGGCCGGAGACGGTGCCACTGTGGACATCGGTCTGGACATGACGCTCCAGTCCTGGTTCCGTGGTGAACGCTTCACAACCATCTGTTTCGATAACGAACTCTATGCCAATACCGGAGGACAGGAGTCCGGACTGATGCAAAAGGGTTTTGTTGCGAAGATGGCACCTGTCGGAAAGAAGTTTGAAAAGGTTCGTCTGCCTGAGATTGCCCGGGAATCGGGTTGCGCCTATGTGGCAGTATTGACAACTTCCAAGCCGAGTCTGGTGGAACGTGTTGTCCGGCAGGCAGTATTGATCGCCCGGGAGATCGGTCCTACCTATCTTCAGATCTACACCCCCTGCATTCTGGAAATTGGAAAGCAGTCGATGGAAGGTCTCCAGGAAATGCGTGATGCAGAAGCAGCCGGAGAGCGGTTCAAGTTCAGAGAGTTCATTACTCCGGAAGCGCAGGCTTTTATCGATGATATGGCGGCCAAGAAAAAAGCTGAAAAGCTGGCATCTGCTGCAAACTAAACGATAAAAATCGGAGTAAAAGAAAATGAAAAGACGAATCAATATTCGTATGTCCGGATTAGGAGGGCAGGGGGTTGTTACCTCTGCCCATATTATGGCGATGGCTGCATCGAAAGAAGATAAGTTTGCCATCTCCAATCCATTTTTTGGTGCTGAAAAGCGGATGGCTCCTGCTGAATCGTATGTCCGGATCGGACCGGAGAAAATCTTCGATCGGGGAGAATTGGTCTACCCCGATGTGGTCATGGTTTTTCATCCTCAGGTCATCACCATGGGGAAAAGCTATACGATGCCTTTCTATTCGGGGATCAAGAAGAACGGAATTGTCATCATCAACGATGATATCGAACTTCTGACGGACGAGGAAAAGGAAGATCTTGCCAAGATGAATGTTCTTGTTTACTACGTTCCAGCCACAAAGATGGCCCTTGATATTGCCGGAACGGAGCTCTCGACGAACATGGCCATGATTGGCAGTGTTGCCGGTCTTACGAATGTCATCGGAATGGAAGCTCTGGATCTCGCTCTCCAGGACAGATTCGGGAAGAAATACGTCGCTTCCGGGGGTACCGCAACCTTGGATGAGGCGATCAAGAAAAAATTCGCCAAGAAGGAAATGCTGCTTCAAAAAAATCTCGATACGATCAAGGTTGCTTTCGACCAGGCGACAGATTATGCGAAGAGCAAGAATTACATTCCTGCAGTAATGTCTTAAGGGGAAACGGGAAAACATGTATAACGTTGCGGAGATCAGTGAAGAGGCCTGTGTAGCGAATAAAGGTTGTCGCTTGTGTATCATGTATTGTCCGGAAGCCAATTGCATTCTCATGAACGATGAGAAAAAAGTTGCTTTTGTGGTTGAGTCCCGTTGCAAAGGATGCGAGTTGTGCGTTGTTGTCTGTGACGCAGCGAAGCATAAGGCCATTGCGATGGTGAACCGCTGATATCAGTCTGGAGGCGGTTTCTTGGATAATATGGAATCGGCATTGAATGAGATCAGGCTTTCCATGGATCGATTTATGTCGGTTCTTGATGGAGAGATCGAGGCGGCACGGAGGGGAAATCTTCCGGAGGACAAGATCAAGTCTCGCCTCGTTGCATTCATCGCAATCAAGGATAGTGGTCAGATTTATCTTGATTGGGCTGAGCATTATGTTCGGGGATCGTTTAAGGAAGACCAGGGCGACGAAGAAAGCGAATAACGTCAGAAACTCACCTTGTTCTGTATTCCCGTTTCAATGCGGTCCTGCGGCCGCGGTTTGAACCGAATCAACGTTTGTCAGAAGGAGTGGATGTGAATCCGTACAGTGTACTGAGGGGGCCGGAAGGTTTTTTGCCTCCAGCTGCGGCGCTTGCCGGCAACATTTTGCCTGAAACGGGAGAAGGGCATATTGAGGGTCGGATTGTCAGTGAAGAGCAGGCAATTGAGGAAGCTGCAAGAAAATTCGTATCGGCCAAGGTTCCTACGATCTTCCCTGGTCCGCTTGTCTTGTGGGGATGGAATGAAAAGGCTATCCGTACTGCGGAAGCAGTCGAAAGACTTTCGGTCGCCGGTGGGATCAACATCATTCCAATGCCGGATTATCGTCCGAAATATCCGAAGATTGATCCTGAAGCTGAGATTAACCCCAATCATCCAAATCTGACGATCTGGCACAACAAGATCGATGTTTGCATGTTTGTTGGGGTGCATTGTCACTACGCCAATTTGTCTCTGAAGATCATTCGGGGTGGAACGGCCTGTTTCACCATGGCATTCTGCGCTCATGCCGGTCATGAAGATGCCAATCTGACCGTGCGTGATATTGCTCCGGAAAAGATCGATCGCGTTACTGAGATTGTCAGGAAACTGAAATCCAATTCTAAAGGTTTCTAGTTTTAAAACACTGATCCGGTTCAAAGCTTGATAGCGCCGGATCAGTGTTCTTTTTCTCCTCCTTTTCTTCCTGCTTGTTGTCTCTTTTCCTTATTTTTGTGACTTTCCTGAATTTCGAGATATCCCCGAGTGATCGTGTGACAAAATGGGTATTGACGATCAATGAAGACGCTCAACGCCAAATGGTTTCTCAATAAGATTGCTCAGGACAGGGGAGTGAAGTCAGTTCTCGCCGGGGTTTCAGAGGGGAGTTGAAGCATCAGGAAGCGCAAAGCCTGTCCGGAGACGAGACAGGCCCTACAGGAAGCGTCAGAGAAATCGGATGAACTTATTCTTCGTTTTCGTCTAACCCGACTGCCAGTTCATGAAGGAAGTCCCCGGACAGTGTCTCTGGCGGGACAATCGTTTTCCAATGAAAGAGTCCCAGCTTGGCAATCTGATGAGTATCATCAAGATGTGGAATATTATCGGAGAACTGTTCCCGGATAATTTCCAGTTCCTTGAGCGGCAGTGATTTGCATTCGTGGTGTGTCGAATCCAGAACTTCTCCAAGAAAATCCTGGTCGGATTGGATCTGACAAAGGATACGGGTCTTGGGCCTGTTTTCGAAAATTCGAAGTATCTCACCTTTTTCCTTGCTAACCTTCGTCTGCAGGATGATGGATTCCCCTTCATTGATGATCGTCAATTCAACGTGATTTCCATGTACGCGCACGCCAGAATAATACATGGGTATGTCCTCTCTGATTCAATAGTGTTCGATTGTTGAATAGGCAAAACAGCAAACCTCTGTTTGACTTTAGCATAGCTGGTGCAGGATCTTCAAAAACGTTGGCTTCTGATGGTGCAACGGGCCTGTGGCGGCGAATGAAGTCAGGCGAGCCGATCCGGGTAGCGTCTGATTACTCCCGTTGTCGGGATTCCGCTTCGTTCGCAGCAGAAATGCGAACGAGCAGGTAATAGGAAAAAACAAGAATGAGAACGACCAGGACGTAAAGGAGTAGATCGATTGTCTGTCGTGAGAGAAATTGGGTGCCGGAGCCTATGTGAAAAGACGACTGGGCTTCGATCAGCAGAATACGCCTGATCGAAGAAATAATCCCGATAATGATGAAGGAAGCGATCGGAAATCGGCGCCGTCCCAGATAACTGAGCATGATCCATAGAAGTTCCAGGATGATCACGACGAACAGCATGTCGTTGATGAGTCCGAGAACGGATTCGATCGAGAGATTGGTGAGGGACATTGCAGAATGAAGGATGACGACAATTGCCCCGACCATCAGGAACAATGCAACGAGGAGATGAATGTAGTCATCAAGGCGAAGCAGGAGGCGACGGAATTTCAAGACAAAGTCTCTGTGGAAATCCTGAGGGGGGGGCTGGGGAGTATTCACGGGAACCTCCGATGGATTTTTCACTTGTGCTGACCAATGAATGTAAGTGCCCTGTCAAGTCTTCTCAAGACTTCGTCGCGACCCAGGAGCAGCAAGACATCATAAATGCCGGGGCTGACGTTCTGTCCGGTCAATGCCGCACGAAGAGGTTGTGCCAATTTCCCGAGCTTCAGGTTGCATTCCAGACCGATCGAGCCGAGGACTTCTTCAAGATTTTCCCGGGTCCAGGAGGAGATCGCAGAGAAACGTTGGCTATACAGGAGAATAAGGGGCTTGTTGTCCGGGATGAGGTGTTTCTCCATTGCGTCGGAAGAATAGGAAAACTCCTGGTCCCGGAACGGATGAACGGCTTCGGCAAGTTCGGTGAGGGTTCTGACGCGAGTCTTCCATTCTTCGACAATCCTGTCGAGATTCGGCTCCTTGGTATCGGGTCCCGGAGAAAAGGGATGCCGAACAGGTTTCAGGAAAGGAAGAAGTTCGCTGGAAAGAGTCGACGGATCTTCGTTCCTGATATATTGGGCATTCAGCCACAGGAGTTTTTCCGGGTTGAAGACAGCTGGTGAGGATCCGACATGGTCGAGGTCAAAATAATCGATCAGTTCCTGTCGGCTGAAAATTTCCTGATCCTTGTGGGACCAACCCAGTCGGGCGATGTAGTTTACCAGGGCGTGGGGCAGGTATCCCATCTCATGGTAGGCCATGACGGAGGTTGCGCCATGGCGTTTGGAGAGTTTTGCCCGATCCGGTCCGTGAATCATGGGGATATGGGCAAATTTCGGAAGTGGGGCTCCAAGCGCTTCAAAAAGGGTGATCTGGCGTGGGGTATTATTGATGTGGTCATCCCCGCGGAGCACATGGGAGATCCCCATGTCCAGATCATCGATAACGACTGCGAAGTTATAGGTGGGGTAGCCATCGGACCGGATAATGACCCAATCGTCGAGAAGATTCCCGTTGAACCGCATATCTCCGCGAATCAGATCCCGGACGACGATTTCCGGGATGTCGGGGGTCCGAAACCGGAGAACATGCGGGATGTCGGGAAAATGTGAGCGATCCCTGCACCGGCCGTCATAGCGTGGGGGAATTCCCTTGGCGAAGGCTTCTTTCCGGCGCTCCTCAAGCTCTTCCGGGGTACAGAAACAGCGGTAGGCCTTTCCTTCCGAGAGAAGACGGTCCGCCGCGTTCCGGTAGAGGTCCAGCCGCTTGGACTGAAAGAATGGGCCCTCGTCCCAATCGATGGAAAGCCATTTCAGTCCGTCAAAGATCGCCTGGATGGAGTCACCGGTGGAACGTTCCTGGTCCGTGTCTTCAACCCGAAGGACAAATGTTCCCTTGTGATGGCGCGCAAAGAGATAATTGAAAAGGGCGGTCCTTGCGCCTCCCAGGTGGAGAAAGCCCGTGGGGCTCGGAGCGAAACGGACGCGAATCCCGGAAGTCGTCAAGCTGGAAACCTCGAAGGAATCTGGATGATTTATGGAAGGGAAAGCTCAATAAGCCGATCAGGAGTACGATAGCCTATCCCGGTGGGATTTTCAATGAAAAGTCTCTTCCAAAATGGTATGAGTCTGAAGAGGGCATCGTGATTCCAAGGAAGAATGAGTCTGAAAGAGAGCGGATCGATCATGATAAGAGGCATGGTGATCGATATGAACGACGCGAAGCTCAAAACGCTGACGCAAGTGAAAGAGTTCCTGGAAGGAACACGGGATGTGGGTTTCCAGGTACGGGAAAAAGACCGGTATTTGTTCATTGAGCGGACCCTCGGACGGTTCGGGTACGAACGGCTGGGGCGCAAGGAGAAGGGCATCGTGCTCCGGTATGTCCAACAGATGACGGGTCTGTCGCGGCAACAAGTGACCCGTCACGTTCAGCGGTTCCGGGAGACAGGCACCGTGAGGCTCCGGTACCGCTCTCCCTCCAAGGGGTTCCGGAAGGTCTTCGACTCCCGGGATGTGTCCCTGTTGGCGGAAACAGACGAACGTCATGGCACCCTTTCCGGACCCGCCACCAAAAAGCTTCTGGAACGGGCTTTTGAACTCTATGGGGACAGCCGGTACGAGAGGCTGTCCAGGATCTCCGTGTCTCACCTGTACAACCTGAGAGAAAAAAGGGAATACCTCTCGAAGCGCCGGCACTGGACCAAAACCCGGTCCACGCATGCCCCGATCGGGGAACGGCGTCCTCCCCGCCCGGAAGGGGCTCCCGGGTACCTCCGCATCGATAGTGTGCACCAGGGGGACCAGGATGGCCAGAAAGGGGTCTACCACATCAATGCGGTCGACTGTGTCACCCAGTTCCAGGTGGTTGCCACCTGCGAGAAGATCAGCGAGGCGTATCTGATCCCGGTGCTGGAAGAGATCCTGGAGGCCTTTCCGTTCGTCATTCTGGAGATCCATGCCGACAACGGGTCCGAATATATCAACTACACTGTCGCCCGGCTGCTGGAAAAGCTCCGGATCGAACTCACCAAGTCGAGACCCCGGCACACCAACGACAATGCCCTGGCGGAATCGAAGAATGCTTCCGTGGTGAGAAAGCACCTGGGGTATGTCCATATCCCCCAGGACTTTGCCCGGGAGGTCAATGCCTTCTGCCGGGACTACCTCAACCCCTATGTCAATTTTCACCGGCCCTGCTTCTTTTCCGAAACGACGATCGATGCCAAAGGGAAAGAGAAAAAGAGCTATCCGTACAAGAACATCCGAACACCCTACGAGAAGTTCAAGTCCCTGTTCCGTCCCGGGCAGTATCTGAAGCCCGGAGTCACCCTGGAACAGCTGGAAAGAAGGGCCCTCGCACAAAGCGACAACGAAGCGGCCGACCAACTGAAGAACGCCAGGGAAATCCTGTTTCAGTTCCTGGACGACAGAAGCAGAAAACGGGCCTGACGACCGTCTTGCTGAAAAACGCAGGCCCAAACAATACTTGAAAGATCCGATCATTTCAGAGGCAGTTTCAGACTCATACCTGAATTGGAATTGACT
>DAIEST010000242.1 GCA_027346125.1 Leptospirillum sp.
CGGAGACACTGTATTCTTTCTCTTCGACAAGCGTTCCCGGCCAGGATTGGATATGTTGCCGAAGAAGACGTGACAGTTGGTGAACGGCAGAGACAGCATCCTTGGCTTCATCCGGCACATAATGGCGACCCCGGAAAACACGTGAGGCACCATGATCTCCTGCAATGCCTGCGAGTGCCTCGGCTGGAATGCGCTTGAGCAGGTCTGGCAAGGCACGACCTGAAAGGATGACAGTAGGGATATGTTGTGCGAGTTGCTTCAGTAGATCCGATTGTTCTTGCGAGATCCAGACTAAATCCGGATGACTTTGCAGGGGGGCCAATGTCCCGTCAAAATCGAGAAAAAGGACGGGATGTTCCATATCCAATAGGCTCCTTTCCTCAAGGCAGCGGGGTGCGCATCCGGATATTCCCTAGACCATATCCAGAAGACGGGTCATCCACCCATAAAGATTGTTTGTTTCTATTTTCTGATTGAGGGATATATTGCGGGAAACCTTTCGGGAAGATTTTTCCATGAGTCCAGTGTGGATCTGTCGTGCGGAAAAGATGGGGTGGAATGGATCGATGAGCACTGCCCCTTTCAGAACGTGTGCGGAACCTGTGTGACGACTCAGGAACAACACTCCCTCCCCATTCCCCTGGCATGCCAGAAATTCCTGGGCGACAAGGTTCATCCCGTCATTGGTGGATGTGACCATCGCAGCTTTCGCCATTTTATAGAGAGCGGCAAGATGGGATTGTGACAGGGTCGTTTCGATCGAATGGAGAGGAATCCATTCGTCCAGCCTCCATTTGTCGTTCAATTCCTGGATGCGGGTTCTGAGACGATCCTGGTAAGTCTTGTAGGTTTTCTGTCCGGAACGGGTGGGGACTGCGATCTGAAGGAAAGAGATCTGTCCCCTCCACTGCGGAAAGAACGTAAAAAAGGAGTCCAGAATGGAAATGCGCTCAAACAGGCCTTTTGTGTAATCCATTCGATCGACCGAGATGACGAATGGTCTTTGCTCGGGGATTCCCACTTTTTCCAGGAACGCTCGGGCAAAGGATTCGTTTTCCGGTTGATGGGCCAGCTTTTTGAAATGAAGCGGATCAATCCCGACTGGCATGACGCTCGTCCGAATCTGACGGTTGTTCCATGTGACGACACCGTTTGAGAGGAGCCGGGCTTCTGGTAAAAATGCACGGACCGTTTCCAGAAACAGTTCGAGGTGTCTGGGTGTCTGAAAACCGACAATGTCATAAGAGAGAATGCCTTCGAGCAATGATTGCCACTCCGGGATCCTTGCAAAGTCTGCCGGTGTCGGCCATGGAATATGGCAGAAAAAGGCCAGGGGTGGAAGGGGTGGAATCGCTTCCCTCCTGATCCAGTGGGCAACCCTCAGGAGTTGATAATCATGGACCCAGACGAGGCCTGGGCGCTCACTGTTCAGGGTATCCAGAACCTTTCGGGCAAACATCTGGTTGACCCGATCATACTGGATGAATTCGCTGGAATCATGAGAAACACATTCCCGGTTCCCATGAAAGACTGGCCAGAGCGTCCCGTTTGAATATCCGTTATAAAACGGTTTCTGGAGAGCGCCCGGGATGGCAATCCTTTGAAGGAGGTATCCTGGCCCCCTGTCGGATGGGACAAGAAGGGCTCCCGGTCCGGAGGAATCCCGTGCAGCAATCCAGACGCCTCCAAGACGCTCAAGCAAAGCGTGAAGGACCTGGCTGACTCCTCCTGCAGGGCGCTTCAACTCCTGATCCTGGGTAAAAATGATCGGTTCCCTATTGGTTACGATGCATAAGGGGGCGTTCCCGAGAAGTTCTTTCAGTCTTGCGCGAATACCTTCAAATGTGCGCGATGAAGGACGGGCTCCTGAAGAGATCAACATCGGGTGATGATGAAATGAAAAGGCATTCATGATGTTCTTCTCCCTTCTGATTTTGGAAGGACCCTCTTCCAGAAAGGGCTTATGTCGAGCTTGTCAAGACGGCTTCTTCCAGAACCCGGTCCTGAAGCGAAGGAAATGTCCTTTCCCTCCAGCTCTTCAGAACGTCCTGAAAAAGCAATTCATAACGGTCCACCATGACGGATGTCGAGAATTTCTGAATGGCCTGGATGCGACAGGCTTCCCGACTGAACGAAGGGATTTTGGTATTGATGGCATCGGCCATTTCTTCTTCGGTATCCACGAGGAACCCGGTGACCCCCTCGTCGATCAGTTCGGGTGCGGATCCCCGACGGAATGCGATGACAGGGGTCCCGCAAAGCATGGCTTCAATCATGACAAGTCCAAAAGGTTCTTCCCACCGGATGGGGAAGAGGAGCGCTTTGGCTCCCTGAAGCAAAGAAACCTTGCGAATATGGTCGGCTTCTCCGATCCATTTGACATGAGGCAATGACAGCAGGGGGCGGAGTTGCCGCGTGTAGAAATAGGTATCTATCCAATGGACAGCGCCTGCCATCTGAATGGGAACTCCTGCCTGTTGCGCAACCCGGATGGCAGAGTCGGGACCTTTTTCAGGGGCGAGCCGACCAAGGAACGCCACATAGTTTTCGGGGGTATACGATGGGGGGTAGCTATTGGGATCCAGCCCGTGATGGATCACCGAAAAGTTGGGCAGTGGCGTTTCCTGACTCTTTTGGGATTGGCTGATCGAAACATAATGAAAGGCGGGGTACTGCTGATAGGTCAGTGAAAAGTCGGGGGTTCGTGGATGATGCAGCGTGACGACTGCCGGAAGAGCCATCGTATCTGCGAACGGTAATGCGTAGGGTGAATTCAGGTGAACCAGATCAATATCGTTTCGTTCCCTGATCCGCTTGATTGCAAAAGAAAGATGGGTCAACTCATCCATCGGGTTGATGGGCCAACGCCCCTGTGTGTAGAGAAACTCGAGTTCTGCGCGTGTTTTCGAGTCTCCCGTGGAAAAGAGAGTGACCGAATGTCCTCGATCTACCAGCTTTTCTGACAGGTGGTAGAGGAACAATTCGGTTCCCCCATACTTTTTGGGAGGAACAGAAACAAAGGGTGTCGAAACAATGGCGATTTTCATCGGTTACTCCTCGCGAAGCTCGACTGGCGAAAGCTGTTGGACACCATTGTGAGAGATCTTCTCTCCAGTGGTGTGCCCCACTTGGTCAGATTGAGGTCTCATGAGTGGAGCAGAAACAATCAATGCACCGACAAACATCACGGCCCCCATCGACAGGAGCGTCTTGGACGGTCCGAACAGGTGCAACAGAACAGGAAGGGCAGCCATTCCGGCAATGATTCCCAGCAGAAATCCGATACTGATCGTTGAGAAAGTCCTCGCGAGAAGTTCCGGAGCTGTTTTTTTCTGGACAATGGTGTGGATCAGCGGATTCACGATGGACAATGCTGTGCCAGCGGCGACAAGCATGCCAATCGACCACGACAGTGTATGCACGATGGATAGTGCACCAAGCAGGACTCCGGCGGCCATCAGGGCATTTCGAATCCAGATTCCCATTGATCGTGGTGCCGAAAAGGAAAGAAACAGGGACGAGAGAACCATTCCGATCCCTATGGAAGAAATCAGCATTCCAAATGCCTTGGATCCCTCATGGAGAGTGTTTTTTGCAAAAATGGGCAGCAGAATGTTCAAGGGCCCCGTGATCAGTCCATAGAGAGTCATGACCGCAAAAAGTGGGATAAAGTTGTGTTCTTTTCCGAATACGACACGAAATCCTCCTGCTGTTTCCTGGAAAAATGATTTCACGGAAAGGGAGGTGACGGGAGGAATCCATGGGATACGGATGAATACGAGAAAAAGCGCCGAGATCAGGAAAGTGATCCCGTTAATGGTCATGACGGCCGGAGGACTCCAGAATGCTACAAGAATTCCGCCAAGGATAGGACCAAGCAGCATCCCGATCTGACCGGTCGTTTGCATCAGGGCATTGGCAGCAATTGTCTTGTTCTGGGGAACGATCTCCGGAATGCTCGAATAGAGAGCCGGACCGAAGATTCCGGATGTTACGGCAATCAGGAACACAACCAGATACAGGATTGGAAGAGTCAATGCATGAAAGGAGTAAAGGACCGGGATCATCAGAACCAGAATGCCCCGTGTGGCGTCGAGTCCCAACATCATCATTTTTTTGGATGTTCGGTCGAGGGCAACCCCCGTGAGCCACCCGAAAAGCAGCGGGGGAAGAGTCTGGAGGATGCCGATGATCGCGACTGTCCCTGCGTTGTGTGTCAGTAGGTAGACGAACCAGAGAAGGGCCACGCGATTGAGGTTTTCCCCCAGTTGGGAGATGAGTTGCCCCCCGATCAGGAGGCCGAAGTTCCGTTCCTTCAGAAGCATCAGTGAATCTTTCACGATTGCATCCCTTTCCTTTCGTTCTGGATGAGTGAATCTGCTTTCTGATCCAGCAACTTTGATGCGAGATGCATTGCATGAGAGTTGTTCGATGTGTGGGCAGTTTTTATGGGTCCGGGAAGGCAATCGTGTCGGATCGTCTGTTACCTTTGGAAACACTTCTCGAAAAATGTGTGGCAATGAGTAACAGTAAGGAGAATGTCCCCAGTGCGATCCCCGCTTCTTGAAGAAAAAGATGGATCCCCAATTTCTGGACCAGCCAGGTTGTTCCCTTGATCCCGAGCAGGCAGCT
>DAIEST010000257.1 GCA_027346125.1 Leptospirillum sp.
AATATCTGCATCAATACTCACCTTCTAACGAATGCAGCCCCTATGCTGCCCATCATTTCTTGCTATTCAATTTCTTGGCTAGCTGGTCCAGTTTTTCGGCGATGTCTTCCGCCCTTAAGTGCGTATACCTGTCAAGCATCTGGTACGTTTTGTGGCCGGTAATTTTTTTGACAAAGGGCGTGTCAAGACCGAGTTCGAAGAACCGACTGGTGGCTTCGTGGCGGAGATCGTGAAAGGTGAGATCGACCAAGAAGACAGGATTCGGTTTCGTTCCCTTTTCTGCACATTCTTTTTCGTAGGTGGATCTGGCTCGGGAAACGGATCGTATAAAAGCGGTGGTAATCGAATGGGAATCCATGAATCCAAAGACCATTCCATCGAATCGGCGTGGGAGGTCTCCTAGAATTCGAACGGCTTCTTGGGAAAGCGGAACTATCCTTTTTTCTCCGTTCTTTGTTTCAGGAAGTGTGGCCGTGCGTTTTTTGAGGTCGATATTATCCCAAGTCAGGGAAGCCAGTTCTCCCCTCCTCATTCCTGTGGCCAAAGCCAACCGAACTACGTAGGGAAGATCCCCACCATATTCATCACAGGCGATAAGAATTCTTTCTTCTTCTCCCGGTAAAAGTCGCCGATCTCGGTTGGTTGCTTTCTTAGGAAGCCGGATTTGAGCTACAGGATTAAGAATCCCGCTCATTCCCCATTCCCGGATCGCCGTATTGAAAAGGTGGGACAAAAGAGCTAGTTCAAGCCGGACGGAGGCCTGGGAAACGCTGTTCAAACGTTCATCCCGGTATTCAGCAATATCCTTTCCCTGAATAGATGCAAGGAACCGTTTGCTGAGTTTATGTCTCTTGAGGGTTTCAATTCGGCGGGATTCCTGGTAGACCCCTTTTTTTTTCGATGACACTTCCAGAAGATACCTATCAAGGGCGTCGGAGAGGGTCGTGTTCTCGGCTTCCTTCCTGGAGACGAACACACCCCGGACCATTTCTGCTTCTATCGTTGCGGACCAGTTCTCGGCTTCAGCTTTCGTGTTGAAGACCTTCGCCTGTGTTTCGAATCCCTTTCTTCGGATCAAGGCTTGCCACTGGTAGGGACCGCGCTTGTAAATCGATGCCATTTTGTCCTCCGAAAAGTCGGGGTCCGAGAAAGACCATTTCGGAGTTTATTGCAACAGATTTGCAACAAAAAATCAATTTTCGGGGAGGGAGTTTTTAAGAAGTGGCTTAGAATATGGCGCGCCTGGAGAGATTTGAACTCCCGGCACTCGGAACCGGAATCCGATGCTCTATCCGGACTGAGCTACAGGCGCATCCTGTTGGTTCGAAGCATCGTATCCGAATTTCGTTCAGGTTTCAAGAAATGCGGGAGAAATGCGGGAGAATTCCGGATCAAGCCGCTCCGGACCATTCACCCTGGAAGAGGGCTGTCCGGGTGACCCCCCCCACCAGTTCGCGGGGATTCAGTTCGGAGACGACGGGAAGCAGGTCGACGTCGTACTTGTTCATTTTCTGGATGGCATCCTGAATCGTGTCGAGCCTCGTCACCGTGATCACCGGGGTCGTCATGATCTCCGCAACGGTCAGATGGGGCCATTCCTCTTCAGGAATCCGGTCGATGTCCAGGACGGACAGGATCCCCACCAGATCTTTCTGGTGATCGAGAACCGGATAGGTGCGGAGGAAATACTTCAGGAGATAATGCTGCCTGAAATCCTCCAGGGTGATGTTTGACGGAACGAAGATGAGCTGGCGCGTCATGGCGTGGGTCACCTTCAGGTGGAACCGCCGGGCCAGATGGATGTCTTCCCGTTCGCGCTGGTGGGAGGAGATAGAGGAAGGTCCGGAAGCGATATAGCTGAAGACCGTGCAGATCAGTCCGGGGATCAGATATCCGGAACTGTGCGTGGTTTCCGCGATAAAGACCACGGCCGCAAGCGGCGTCTTGTATCCCGCGGCCAGAAAGCCGGCCATCCCCATGACCACGCCGAAATCGAACGGCTGGATCTGTGCGAGGTTGGAGACGATTCCGCCCGTGACCGCACCCAGGCAGAGGAGGGGGAAGAAGGATCCCCCCATCCCCCCGGCGGAGAAGGTGAAAATAATGGCGGTGACCTTCAGGAAGAACAGGATGAACAGGTTGGCAATGGTATCCGGAACGGACAGGAGATACTGGATGAAGATGTACCCCGGCCCCAGCGGAAGGGCTTCCCCGAAATGCACCGTCGCGACATATCCCGTCAACCCGAGGATCAGTGCGGCCAGCACGTTTCTGGGAGTCAGTCGCGCCGGACCGGCGAGAAACCATGCTTTCGTCAGTCGGTAGATCCGCAGGAAGTACTTGCTCAGAAAGCCGCAGACGAGTCCGATGACGATGACCATGATGAAGTCTTTCGTGTGGAATTGAGCCTTGCTGGCCATGCTGAACAGGGGATGAGTGCCTTTCAGGGTGACCATGACGATATAGGAGGAAACGGAGGCGACCAGGGTGGGGATCAGTGCGTTGGGCGCCAGATCGCTTTTGTAGGGAACCTGGAGGATGAAGATGGTTCCGGTCAGGGGGGCCTTGAACATGGCGGAAAGACCTGCCCCCGCCCCTGCCAGAAGGAGCGTGCGCTGGTCTTCGAACGGGATGTTGAGCTTTCCCATGATCAGTTCCGCAATGGAACTGACCATCCCCCCCAGATAGGTGGAGGCTCCTTCCAGTCCGGCGCTTCCCCCGAATCCGAGCGTCGCGATATAGGCCGGAATCTTGTAGGCCGTTTTGGAAAGGGGCAGCCGTCCCCGGTATTCGTGGTAGCTTTTGACGACTTCTTCCGTTCCTCCGATCCCGTCCGTTTTCCCGTAAATGAGGATCGTCCGGGTCAGCAGAACCCCGATCATCGGGATGAAGATGACGATGATGCCGCTCTTGAAATAGGTATTGTAGAGGGTCAGGAAGAGCAGTTCGTAGACGAGGGATTCGAGGAGGGAGACGAGAAGGCCGGTAATGATGCCGATGAGGAGGGAGAGCAGGAGGACCCGCCAGAACCGGTTCAGTCTCCGGGTCTCGTCGAGGAAGCGAACCCAGAGATAGCGGAGACCCACCGGACGTGTTTTCACGGGATCAGTCTTTTTTGAGAATGACGGCTACCCCGAGACAGACCAGGAGGATTCCCGCCCATCGCGCGGGGGGAATCGTCTCGTGGAGAAGAAACAGGGCGGTGACTGGGGTCAGTATGTACCCGACCGAGGTCAGGGGAATGATGAAGGAGACCTCTCCAAAGGAGAGCAGTTCCATGAGGATCCCGAAATGGAGGGCCTCGAGGGCCGTTCCCAGCAGGACCAGGGGGGTCTGGACGATCTGGAGGAATACCCGCAGCAGATGGGACGCGCTCAGGAAAGGAGCGGACGAGGCGGTTTCCAGAAGACCTTTCTTGATGAAGACGAATCCCCAGGCTTCAGAGCCGAGACCGAGCGCCATGAGAAGGAAAACATACCAGAGGGGTTTTTTGAGGGAATCCGTCAACGGCTCACCTTCATTGCGGATTTTGACCAAGTCTGCAAGCGGGTTCGAAAATGGACTCCGGATTTTGACATAATTGCAGTATAGAAAGAAACGACTCCAAAAGGAACCACTTTTCTTGGTTGTGTCCGGTGTTGTTGGCGGCGGGGAGACAGGATGTCCTGAAGATCGCCCGGAGAAAGCCGCCGGACAGTTGAGGCAGCCCTTCGTCTGCCCGAATTTCCTGGGGAGGGTGTTGTGTCCGGACTTTACTTGTTGTAGACTAAATCTTAATTAAGAATTGATTGACATTAAGGAAGGGTTGTGGAAACCTGAAGTGGCGTACGGGGGTGCAATGGCGATCGATCAGTGTCAGGAAGAAGGGATTCTGGAACGGTTGCGGACGGTTCTTGCAGGTGGCGGGCTCCGCCTGACCCAGCAGAGGCTGTCCATCTACAGGGCGCTGGAAGCTTCCAGCGCCCATCCGTCCTGCGAGGATCTCTTCCAGTCGCTTCGACCCTCGATGCCCTCCCTGTCGATCGATACGGTCTACCGGACCGTGGGCACGCTGGAGCAGGCCGGGATGATCCGGAAGCTGGTGTCTCTGGACGGGGTCCAGCGGTATGACGCGAACCTGGCGCACCACCACCATTTCGTGTGCGAGCGGTGTCTGGGGGTGTCGGATATCGTCTGGGACGCGTTCGATACCTTCCCGGTGCCGGAATCTCTTGCAAAATGGGGTACGGTCCGTTCCTGCCAGGTGGAGTTCAGAGGGGTGTGCGTGAAATGTGAAGCTCCGGATCGGATGTCCGGAGCGTGATCCTTGCCGCGAAACTTGGTGGATGGGAGTCCACCCGGAGGTTGTTGTCATGAACAGGTACGGGTCCTTTCTGGTTCGTCTGGTCTTTGTGTTGTCCGTGACGGCTCTGCCGCTCGCTTCGTCCTGGGGCGATCCGCTCGCACCCCTCCCCCCGTCTCCCCCCGTTCCTTCCGAGGATCTCGAGACCCCGTCCAAGGCCGCGCTCGGGAAGACGCTGTTCTTCGACCCCCGGTTGTCGGCCAATGGCGCGATCAGTTGCGCGTTTTGCCATGTGCCGGCCGCGGGATACGCCGACCCCAAGCAGGTATCGCTGGGAGTGGGAGGAAAGAGGGGAGGGCGAAATGCCCCCTCGGTGCTGAACTCGGCATATTTCCCTCTCCAGTTCTGGGACGGGAGGGCGGGGAGCCTGGAAGAACAGGCGATCGGCCCCCTGACGAACCCGCTCGAGATGGCCAACCACAACTACGCCTCCATCGTCGCCCGACTCAGGAAGATTCATTCCTATCGGGTGGCGTTCTACCGCGTCTTCGGCGCGGGCATTTCCATCGATCGCATCGGTCAGGCGATCGCGGCGTTCGAGCGGACGCTCGTGACTCCGGACAGTCCCTATGACCGCTATATGATGGGAGACAGGAACGCCCTGACCCCGGCCCAGAAACGGGGGTTCGCCGTCTTTCGCGGGAAGGGACGGTGTGTGACCTGTCACAATGGGTTCCTGTTGAGCGACAAGGGGTACCACAATCTTGGCGTGCCCCAGACGGGGCCGTTGAGCGTGGATGTCGGCCGCTATGCGGTGACGCACGATCCGGCGGACAAAGGCCGTTTCCGGACGCCGACTCTGCGCAACGTTGCCTTGACGGCTCCCTACATGCATGACGGGGCGTTCCGGACGCTCGGAGAGGTGGTGGATTTCTACGACCGGGGGGGCGGGAAGAGCCGGTTCGTCAAGGATGCGCTCATCGTTCCCCTGCACTTGTCGAAACAGGAAAAATCCGATCTGGTTTCCTTCCTGGAGTCCCTCTCCGGGGAGACGGCGCAGCAGAAGTCTTTCCGCGCTTCCCGTTCCCGCTAGAGGGCGATCTTCGAAGGATCTCGCGATCCTGTGTAATGTGCGGCCCCCGGTGTGGGGGTTGCTTTTGTCCGAAACCTGAAAGGAGTAAAAGAGCATGGTTCCTCTGATTGGCCAGGTGGCCCCTGATTTTACGGCGACGGCAGTGATGCCGGATAATTCCATGAACGAGAAGTTCCAGTTCCACGAGTATCTGTCGGGTTCGTACGGGCTGCTGTTTTTCTGGCCGCTCGATTTCACCTTTGTCTGTCCGACCGAGATCCTGGCCTTCGATCACCGGATGAAGGCGTTCGAAGAGAAGGGTGTCAAGGTGGTCGGTGTCAGCGTCGACTCCGCCTACACGCATGTCGCCTGGAAAAAGACCCCGGTGGAAGAGGGCGGGATCGGTCCGGTCCGCTTCCCCGTGGTGGCAGACCTGTCCAAGGCCGTTTCGCGCTCCTACGGAGTGCTGCTGAACGAATCGGTCGCGTTGCGGGGAACTTTCCTGATTGATCGGAAAGGCGTCATCCGTCACTATGTCATCAACGATCTTCCGCTGGGACGAAACGTGGACGAAGCCCTCCGGATGGTGGACGCGCTGCAGTTCTTCGAGCAGAACGGCGAAGTGTGCCCTGCCGGCTGGAACAAGGGGCAGTCCGCCATCAAGGCGAGCGAGGAAGGCATCAGGAGTTATCTGAAAAACCACGCCACGGCTCTGTAAGGCCGACAAGGCGCGCTGTTTCTTCCTGCACCGGACAGTCCGGTGCAGGGCTTTTCGGGCTGGTCCGGGACTGTCGTCCGGAACCGCTGCCGAGGTGTCGATCATCCGCTGAAAGGGGAACAGATTGCCCATTCTTGAAAAGGCGAACGGGGAACTTCTGACCGAAATGGACGATATTTCAGACTGTCTTTCTCCTGCCGGCGTTTCGCTTGAGTCCTGGCCTGTCATCAGGAGCGGGGAGGTCGGAGCATTGCTGGCGCTGCCCGGGTTGTCGGGACCGGAGAAAGAGGCGGTCCTTTCCGGCCACGAGCGATACTTCGAGCGTCTCCGGGATTCTCATGGCTATCAGAGCCGGGATCTCGTGGTGCTTTCGCCCGAAACGCCGGGTCTGGACGATCTCCTGTCCGCGTTCCTCCGGATCCACCTCCATGAAGATGACGAAGTCCGTTATATTCTCGACGGAGAGGGGGTGTTCGGGTTTGTCCTGCCGGATGGGGAGCAGGTCGAGCTTCTGGTTCAGCCGGGCGATTTCATCCGGGTTCCCCGGAATGCCGAGCACTGGTTCCACCTCACCAACTCCCGCCGAATCAAGGCGGTCCGGTACTTTACCTCGACGGCGGGCTGGGTTCCCGTCTATACCGGCACCCCGCACACGTTTCCCGGCATTTCCTCCTGATCCCCCCGATGGATTCGATCGATGTCACCTATCGTTTCCCGGCCGGGACGGATGCCGCCCGGGAGGCCCGCGTTATTGCCGTCGGGCAGACCGCGGGGACGTGGGGGCCCGAATGGGAAAGCCGGGCCGGCCGGCTCAAAAGCCACCTGGCCCAGGTCCAGGATGTGCTGCCTCAGGCGGACGGAACATCGCTGGCTGTCGTCCGGTTCCCCCTGGCGAACTGTCCGGAAGGGATCGGATCCCTGTTGACCATGGTCTACGGGAAGTACTCTCTTTCCGGTCCGGCACGGATTGTGGCGATCCGGCTTCCCCGGGGATGGGGCGTCCCTTCCGGGTTCGGCATCGAAGGGATCCGCCGCGTGACGGGGGTTGTCGACCGTCCGCTGTTCATGGGAATCTTCAAGCCTTCCCTGGGCCTCACGCCTGCCGATCACGCCCGGATTCTCGAGGAAGCGGGAATGAACGGCCTGGATGTCATCAAGGATGACGAGATTCTCCCGGATCTTCCGGACTGTCCTGCACTGGAGCGTCTCCGGGCCTGCCGTCCGGCGCTGGAGCGGATCCGGAAGTTGCGGGAATCCCGGGGGCAGGGGGAGATGCTGTATGCGATCAACCTGTCGGGACGGGCCGATACGCTTCCGGATCTGGCCCGCCGTCTGGTGGCGGAGGGGGCCAACGCCCTTCTGCTCAATGTTCTGGCCTACGGGTACCCGATCCTTGAGGCGCTGGCCTCGGATCCGTCGATCCGGGTTCCCCTCTTTGTCCATCCGGCGTTCGCCGGCGCCATCAGCGGTGCCCGGGACTGGGGCCTGGACTATTCGGTGACGCTGGGAACGCTCGCATCGGAAGCCGGGGCGGACGCCGTGCTGATCCCCACCCATTACGGCTCCTTGCCGTTTTCTGAGGAAGAGGAGCGGAGGGTTCGGGAGATTCTTCGGGGGAAGGGGGTTTTTCCTGTTCCGTCGGCGGGAGTCCATCCGGGCATCCTGCCCCGTGTGATGGCGGATTACGGGACGGATGCCATTGTGAATGCCGGGACGGGGATCATGGACCATCCCGGAGGTGTCGGGCAGGGGGTCCGGGCCTTTTTCGAAGCCTTCGACCGGTACCGGAAAAACCAGTCCTTTTCCCCGGAAACGCTGCCGGAAGGTCCCCTCAAGGCGGCCATCGGAAGGTGGGGATCGTGAACAGGGCCGTTTTTTCCGATTTTGACGGAACGATCACCGCTCAGGAGTCGTTTGTCCGGGTTCTCGAAACCTTCGCCCCGGAAGCGTCCGGCCTCCTGATTCCGAAAATGTACGATCTCAGCCTTTCCTTGCGGGAAGGAGTCCGTCTTCTCCTGGAATCCATCGAAAGCCGGCACTATCCCGAGATGCTGGATTCGGTGAGACGGACGCCTTTGCGTCCGGGATTCGAGGAATTCCTGTCGTTTCTCGAGGCCCGGGGCATCCCGTTCGTGATCGTGACGGGCGGAATTACGGCATTTGTCCGGGCGACGCTGGGGCCCCTCGAAAAGCGGGTGAACGGCATTTATGGGGCGGATCTCGATACGGGGGGGCGGATGCTCAAGCTCCATTCGGACTGGGAAGCGGGTTCGGAACTGGTTTCCAAGCCCTTGGTGCTGGAGACGGTCAGGAAGACCTTTCCGGTCGATCTTCCGGTGGCCATCGGGGATTCCGTCACGGATCTCGAAATGGCGCTGGCTTGCCCGGTGGTCTTTGCGCGGGATCGCCTGGCGGGGTACCTGGATCAGAGGGGCCGGTCCTATTACCGCTACGAAGATTTCGTGGATATCCGGCGGACGTTTCAGAAAGAGATTCTGGCATGACGGGCCAGACACCGTTTGAAAGAGACCGATGGGAAGCTCTCCTCCTCGATCATGCCGCCCATTTCTACCGGAACGGCTGGGTGGTCGGGACTTCGGGGAACCTTTCCGTCCGCCTTCCCGGAGAAGAGATCCGGATCACGGCCAGCGGAGGGCACAAGGGGGCTCTCTCCAGAGGGGATCTCCTGACGGTGGACGGGGACGGACGGGTTCTGTCGGACATTTTGGCCCGGCCCTCCGCGGAACTTTCCCTTCACCTGGCAATCTATCGTCATGTGGCCGAAGCCGGTGCGGTCTACCACGTCCACACGATCGAATCCAACCTCGTCTCGATGTGGGCCGCGAACGGGGAACTCCCGCTGCCTCCTCTCGAGATGCTGAAAGGGTTCGGGATCCCCGGACACGCCGCCCCCCCGTCCCTTCCTATCTTCGACAACGATCCCGACGTTTCCCGTATCGCCCTGCAGGTGGAAGAGCTCTTCCGGAGGAAGGAAGGGGCCATGGTACCGGGATTTCTGATCCATCTTCACGGGTTGACGGTATGGGGAAAGACTCCGGAGGAAGCCCTGAAGCATGTGGAGCTGTTCGATTTCCTGTTTCGTTTTCAGGTTCAGTCCAGGTCGATGGAAGGGCGTTGACCGTCGGATCTCCTGCCTTGGGTGGGCAGACCCAAGGTTTCGTCGCGGGAATTCAGTTGTGAGTGCAACCATATAATGGCCGCAAAACAAGCATAATGTGGCCGAAGGATCTTCTGCTTATCCAATATCAGTTTTGGAACAGAGGAAATGCATTGTCAAGCCTGAAAAATGGTGGTTCCTTGAATCGGGCAGACATCGTCGAGTACACGCGGAGCCACGGCGGATGGGCTGATCTTCCACGGAAGACTGTTCGGGAGGCTCTTGATTTCGTGATCCAGGAGATTACCTAGTAGAAGGTTCTCTAAATAAGTTTACTATTATTTGACCAGAGGAGTCGTGTCTTGTTCCAGTTCTTCGACCCCGTACTTCCAGCGAAACGGAACCGGGTCCCGGTTGATCTGCTCCCAATAGGCCTCAATGCGACGGGCCAGTTCTTCCTTCGATCCCACCCGCATGTGGCGCAGGACACTCCGGGTCATCTTCGAAAAGAGCACCTCCACCACGTTGAGCCAGGA
>DAIEST010000265.1 GCA_027346125.1 Leptospirillum sp.
GGGAGAAAGTATCTGTTGGACCTCGTCAGAGCCTGATTTTTCGCCCTGGAAAAATTCTGAAACTGAGAATGAAAAACCTTACGAGGAACTCCAGCTGATGTTTGAAAGTCTTACCGAGAAATTTGATCGGGCTTTTCGCAAGATAACCGGAAGAGGACTTCTCGGGGAAGCCCAGGTCGATGAAACGCTCAGGGAAATTCGTGTAGCTCTTCTGGAAGCGGATGTCAATCTTGAGGTTGTGAAGAGTTTTGTTGGAAATATCCGGGGTCGCCTTGTCGGAACTGATGTCTCTGCAGGACTGACTCCTGGCCAGACTGTGCTCAAGGAAGTGTATGGGGAGATCGTACATCTTCTGGGAGACCAGCGAGTCAATCTTCAGTTGTCGCCAAAACCTCCAACGATAGTCATGTTGATGGGCCTCCAGGGGTCAGGGAAGACAACAACAGCGGCAAAGCTTGCCCATCACTTCCGGCAAGCGGGCAGACGCGTTCTTTTGGTTGCATCGGATCTTGCCCGCCTTGCAGCTGTTGATCAACTGAGAATCCTGGGCGAACAGATAGGTGTGCCGGTCGTTCTTCCTGGAGAAAATGTCCGGCATCCTAAAGAGATGTATCCTGAGGTCAGGAGACGCTGGATCGAGGGAATGCACGAGGTTGTGATTCTGGATACTGCAGGGCGTCTCACGATTGATGAATCGTTGATGGGTGAACTAAAGGAACTCAGGGATCTGTACAAACCCAAGGAATCTCTTCTTGTTCTTGACTCCATGACGGGTCAGGAGTCGGTGAATGTTGCCACAGCCTTTGACCGTTCCATTGGGGTGGACGGTGTCATTTTTTCTAAGTTGGATGGTGATGCTAGGGGCGGAGCCGTTCTTTCGATTCGTAGCGTTCTCGGAAAACCGATCAAGTTTGTGGGAACCGGGGAAAAGATTGATCGACTGGAACCCTTTCACCCTGATAGGATGGCTTCCCGTATCATTGGCATGGGAGACATGCAGACTTTATTGGAAAAGGCTCAGTCAGCCGTTTCGAATGAAAAGGCTCGGCAGATTGTTTCCAAGGCTTCGGCGAATCAGATTTCCCTGGAAGATTTTCTGGATCAGATCCGAAGTCTTCGAAAAATGGGGTCGGCGGATGAACTTCTGTCGATGATTCCGGGAGCTTCTTCAATGAAGTCCCAGGTCGACTTTGATAAAGTCGAGTCTGAGATCAAGAAAACGGAGGCAATTATCCTGTCGATGACGAAGCAGGAGCGATTCCATCCTGATAAACTGGATGGGAGTCGGAGAAGAAGAATTGCTTTGGGTGCGGGAACGACTGTCCAGAATGTGAATCAGGTATTGAAACAATTTGAACAAATCCGCAAGATGATGAAGACAGCCCTGAAACCAAATGGCATGAGGGCTTTACGTTCGTTGCTTCCGTTCTGATCGGTTGCGTGGACACTGGAAGTTTTTGATTGTCACAGCATAAAGGAGTATGGATTGTCAGTTCGAATTCGCTTGGCACGTCACGGTCGCAGAAAACAACCTATTTATCGGATCGTTGTAGCTGATTCCCGTTCTCCGAGAGATGGCCGTTTTCTGGAAGTCATCGGTTCCTATAATCCGCAGAACAATGATGAGGTCCGGTTTGACGCAGAAAGACTGAACTCCTGGATGGAAAAAGGGGCTCAACCGTCCGAGACGGTTGGTCGTTTAATCCGAAAGACCATGAGCTAACACCACGCCGTCGACCATTGTCCTCTCCCATATTCATCAGGGGGTTATCGTTCATGAAGGCTCTTATTGAAATGATTGCCAGATCCTTGGTGGACTTGCCGGAACAGGTCGTTGTCAATGAAACAGATGCGGAAAGGACAGTGGTGATCGAACTGAAGGTGGCTTCGGTTGATCTGGGTAAGGTCATTGGTCGTGGTGGAAAAACAGCATCGGCAATGCGGACAATTTTGAATGCGGCAGGAACCCGTGTTGGAAAACGTTACGTTCTGGAAATTTTGGAATGACTGAATCTCGCCAGGAATATGCTTTGGTTGGACAAGTCGGCCGCCCTCATGGGGTGAATGGTTTTTTTTTGTTCGGAATCATTCTGACAACCCAGGCCGCTACCGGGACGATATAGGTAAGACGTTTTATCTGGGCAAGGATTCTCGATCACTTGAAGCTCAAGTTCTTGAGTCGGTGGTTGATCGGGGGAGTGCCGGGATTCTTCTCAAGTTTTCGGGACTGGATTCCCCCGAAGAGGTTCGCTCCCGAAGTCGGTGGAATATCTATTGCCAGGAAGCGGAGACCTGGATCCCAACGGACAAGGACGTATATCTTGTTTCGGAATTGATCGGGATGGATGTCTATGATTTTGATTCGAGAAGCAGGGTCGGCACAATCATCACTTTTTACGAGCGTCCAGGGCAGGATTTGATAGGGATTCAGTACCAACAGGAAGAGGTTCTTTGCCCTTTTGTGGAACCGCTTGTTCCAGAGATCGACAGGAACCGGCGTGAGGTTTTTGTCCGATGGTCCATCCTCGAACCTTCGTCGTCATAACCCTTTTTCCTGAGCCTGTCCAGGCGATGCTGAACTACAGTATTCTTCGCAGGGCGCAGGAAAAAGGGTTAGTTGCCTTCTCGCTCTGGAATCTGCGGGACTTCGGAAATGGGAAGTACCGTTCCACTGATGATTATCCATATGGCGGTGGTGCGGGGATGGTTCTTCGTCCGGAGCCAATTTTCAAGGCAATTCGTGCCGCCTTTTCTGATTTGGAATCAGTATCCGATCGTGATCCTGAACGGATCAGGGTTCAACCCAGGCTGATCTATCCGAGTCCTCAAGGCAATGTTTTCAATCAGGAACATGCCTGGGAATGGTCGAGGGATCCCCGACCATTGGTCTTTCTGGCGGGACATTATGAAGGGATTGACGAACGGGTTATCGATGCCTGCCCCATCGAGGAGTGGTCTGTCGGTGACTATGTTCTGACAGGTGGCGAGCTTCCGGCATTGTCAATGATAGATGCGGTGGTTCGCTTGATACCGGGGGTGCTTTCCGACCCGGAATCTGTCCATCATGAAACTTTTTCCGGGGATCGGTTTGATTATCCCCAGTACACGCGCCCCCCTGTTTTTGAGGGCATGGAAGTTCCTACGGTTTTGCGCTCCGGAAATCATGAAAAGATAAAGTCTTTTCGTGAAGAAAAAGCGCGGGAAAAAATGAAGAAAATACGCCCGGATCTTTGGATTCGTGGTGCATCTTCTTTACGTGAACCTGAAGATAGTGATTTGTAGGTAGGAAAGGGAAAAGAAATGAATGTCCTGGATCAGGTAGAACAGCTTTATATGAAAGAAACTCCCATTGATGTCCGTATTGGTGAAACCGTTCGGGTTCATTTGAAGATCGTTGAAGGAGAGAAAGAGAGAATTCAGGTTTTCGAAGGGGTTGTCATTGCCATGAGAGGCGGTGGAACACGGGCGATGATGACAGTTCGCAAAATTTCCTTTGGAATCGGTGTGGAGAGGATGTTTCCGATGCATTCTCCACAAATCGTGAAGGTTGAACGCGTTCGTGCAGGACGGGTTCGACGGGCAAAGCTCTACTATCTCCGATCCAAAAAAGGGAAGGCTGCACGTCTTCAGGAAGTGGAAGGAAAGAGAGACTAGTTTTTTCAGGAGGCTGCCCGTGCCCAAAGCACCGAAAGGTCCTTCTGCCGATCTGGAACGTCGCCTCTTGAGTGAAGGATATTCTCTTGTTGCCGGTGTTGATGAGGTTGGTCGAGGGGCACTTGCAGGACCGGTCATGGCAGCAGCAGCAGTTCTTCATCAACCTTTTGACCGATTTGAAGGTCTTGGCATTCAGGATTCCAAGCTCGTTTCCCCAGGCAAGAGAGAAGAACTTTGTGCCAGACTTTCGGTGGAACTGTTGTCTTGGTCTCTAGGTGCTGCTTCCGTGGAAGAAATCCACTTTCTGGGAATCAGGCATGCGACGCTGCTGGCAATGAGAAGGGCGATCGAATCGCTTTCCACTATTCCTGATCTGATTTTGGTGGACGGACGGGACACTATTCCGGATTTGGGAATTCCACAGCGGGCGGTTCCTTCGGGTGACCGGACAATCCTTTCCATCTCGGCAGCCTCGATTATTGCGAAAGTGCATAGGGATCGGGAAATGGTCCTTTTGGCCCAGGACTGCAAGGGATATGACTTTTCCCAGAATAAGGGGTATGGTACTGAAGCCCATCGGGCAGGTCTGATAAAACTGGGAATTTCATCCAATCATCGAATAAAATTCTGTCGGACTTTCTTGTCTCCTACCCAAGGGAGCATATTCTCGGAGCCTTTGGGATAGAGGCTCCTTTCACTCTTTAAGAATGGTATATACGGCGTTTCATGCGCTTCCTCCTCCGGCCTCCAATTCCAATCCTTGTTCTGTTCTCATCATTCTTGTTCACATTCTTTGTCTGGCTGGTTTCAGTCTTCCTCTCTCTTGACGACCACCGTATCGAGTCGCTTTCTGTTGCACACGTGATTGTTGTTCTCCGCAAGAGCGCTGGAACGCATTCCCTTCAGTCCATTACGGAGAAGATTGTTCAGGTGAGCGGAGATCATTCTGTCCATGTCATTGATCCAAAGGATATCTTGTCCCGGATTTCATTTCTTCCTGTCTCGGCAGGTTTTAAGAATGTTTGGATGGATAGAAAAATCCTGTCGGTGGATATCACATTCGGGAAAGACAAAAAAGGGGATCCGACTTATCTTGTTCCCCAAATGGAAGCGATTAACTCACTACTTCAGAACGATTCGAATATCTTGCTTGTTCAATCGAACGAACTTTGGGGATCAAGGCTTGATTCTCTTGAGAGACTTGTTCTCAGGATTCGTTCTGTCGGTATCATCCTTCTCTCATTATCGGTGCTTTCCGTGGTTTTCTTTTGGGGGTATGCCATTCGTGGAGTGGGACTATCACGCTCTCAGGATGGCGATTCTGATCCTCCGAGAAGAAAGTCCTTCTGGATGGAATCCCCTGATGAATCCGATGCTTTGGTCGAGAAAGGGGTTTCATCAATTCATACAGGATTGGCAGTCGGATTATTATCCGGGATCCTTTCACTTGTTCTTGTATGGTCATCTCATTCTGCCTTATACCCTCATTGGGCAGATCCTTTTCTTCTGAGCGCCCCGGGAAAGGAAGAAACCGGGGGGTTCCTTTGGATGGGAATTCCTCTCCTGACAGGAGTAATCGGTTGGTTTTCCGGTCTTCTCGCTCGTATCTTGCCCTCCTGATTCTGGAAGGGCTTATCTCATTCTGCCTGCCTTTGTTGATTTCCCAAAATAAAGAGGCTGATGCAGCCCCTCGTTCATCAAAACGATTACAGACACAGATTCTTCACCATCAGGAAGAGTATCAGCGTCTTCGTCGTCTTTGGCTCCTGAATAAATCCCTGGAAAAAAAATATCTTGATCAAGGGTACGACCTTAAATTCAAGGTACTTGAGCTCCAGATGAACAAAGAACAACTTCACATGCGTCTGGAACAAAGTCATCTCCAGGAGATCCGCTTTTCAAGGGATCTTGAAAAGCTGAACAGATCAATTCGCCGTGAACGGCTTTCTCTAAAATCTCATCGGCGCAAGGCAGTCTCTCTCAAGGGCGAACTGATCTCCCAGTCCGTTAAAAACTATCTTTTTAAGGTGGATGCTTCTCCTGACACACTGGAGGATGTGATGGGGCTCCTTGTTTCGGAACAGGCCTATTCGCATGTCCAGAAAAAAATCGAATCTGATCGTTTTCATGAAGCATCTACCTCAGTGAAAATGGAAGAGTTGTCTCGACGGCGAAGAAAAATGCTTAAGATCGAGGCAATGAGACGGTCAGAAGAGGCTCAGGAAGAAGCCGAGATGGGCGCGATCCGTCTGAAGATTGCGGATATACAGGCACGGGAAAAAGGAATAGAAGAAAAGAATAAGATAATCTATACGAAGACACGTCATCTTCTGAATCTGATCCACCATCTTGAAATCGTGAATAAACATCGGCTTGCGAACCGCCATGCATTTTCTCCGGTCCATCTCAGGCTTAGAGGTCTGAATTGGCCCGTCCGGGGGAAAATTGTGGAGCCTTTTGGGAAATTTCATGATGGAATCGATATTCTGGCATCTGATGGGACTGCGGTTCTGAGCGCTGAAGCAGGGCGAGTCCTCTTTGCTCGTCACTATGCCGGATATGGGAAGCTTGTGATTGTGAATCATGGACGTCATGTATATTCCCTGTATGGACACCTGAAATCGATTAATGTACGGGAAGGTGTATTTGTCCATAAGGGAGACAGATTGGGGATTGCCGGAGGGGGAGGAACCAATGGTCGATCCACTTTGTTTTTTGGTCTGACGCATCGAGGTACTCCTGTCAATCCTGTTCCATACCTTGCTCATTGAAATGCTGTT
>DAIEST010000283.1 GCA_027346125.1 Leptospirillum sp.
AAACAGGCCTCTCCCGGAGTCTGGAGAAAAGAAGCACCGTCATGAGAAGCGCCACCGCCCCAAAGGAGACGGGGACAAGCCAGGGCCAGCGGATCGGGAGCAGCCTGGTCACTGAAAACACTCCGACGGCAAGGGCTGCAGTGACAAACGCGATCCGTACCGCGATCCCCTCTCCCGATCCTCTCTCTCCGGACGGATAAACCAGAAGACGCCCCGGAAACTCCCTGTTCCAGCGGGATTCCCTGCCGAATCCGTGTTTTTCCTGAACCTCACGCACAGTCGACACCTATCACCACCAAACAATGCAAGACATTTTTGTAAATATTTTCACACAAATGATTTGACTTGTCTCCCTCAAAAGAGCGACGACTGTCACAGATGCCCGATACACAAGACTGGTATCCTCTTTGCAATACACGATAGCGTACGAAACCGGACAGACCTTTCAAGGAGAACAAGATGAACACCCCGACAAAAAAACTGGACACTCTGCTCAAGACAAGATTCGTTGGACCGTGTCTCCAGCTGGGGCTTCATTTGGGTCTGGGTCTTTTTGTCGCCTTCTCGGGACTTTTGGGATCTCAAGCACTGGCAGCAGAAGCAAGCAATGAAAAACACAAACAGTCTCAGCCGGGAAAATCCCACACTGTCTTTGGAGGAATCGTCGTCCACGTCCAGAAGCTGGCATCTTCCGGAAAAACCCGGCTTCTTCTCGATATCACCCCCATGGACGGAAAAGGACATCCTGTTTGCCAGAAGCCGACCGGAAGCCTGGTAGATGTTCTCGCAGGCCCCAGGCATGAAATCCGGCGCGAACACAGCGCCTTCGTCGTCGTCGAGAACAACAGCGATCCGCTTCCTTCCTACCTTAACGTCGGCGATTGTCTGACGGTCGACGGGGACGATGTCGACCGTTTCTCACGAGCACCAAAGAGCGAGGACAGTATCCAAATCCTTCCTGCGCTCAAGGGTCAAACCATTCGTCTGATCCAGGCCCTCTCTGTCACCCTCTGGCCCGGGAGCCAGTCCCAGGAATTCCGCCGCACCGCCCACTTGCCTGTACCCTCCCCCGCCTATCCACTCTTCGTCAAACAGCAGAAGGCCTGATCACGAACGGGAGGCCGGGTGAGGGCCCGGCTTCCCACCCCCTTTGTTTCGTTCCGAACATCCTGTTTTCGCATCGGCCCCGATTTCCCCCGCACGCACTGTCGTAACAGATCCCCGATACCGCCGGACGCCGGATCGAACAGTCCTAAAGGTTTTTATACAGGACAAGACTTTTTCGGCTATGGCTGTACAGTTCCTGCCGGACGGGGGGAAGATCCCCGACCTGTCCCAAAACGAACCCCCTCTCGAGAAACCAGTGCGCCGCCTGGGTAGACAGGACAAAAAGCCGTTTCAACCCGGATTCCCGGGCTTTTTTCTCGAACCAGGAGAGAAGATGGCTCGCCCGGCCGGACTTCCTGTATTCCGGATGAATCGCCAGACAGGCCACCTCACCCATGCCGTGTTCCGGAAACGGATAGATCGCGGCACACCCGATGATTTTTCCATCCCGGTGGGTCACCGCAAACTGGCCGATATCCGTCTCGATCGCGTCCCGGCTCCGTCCGACCAGAATCCCCATGCTCTCGAGCGGTCGGATCAGATCCAGAATGCCTGGCACATCTTCAAGGGTGGCGGGACGGATCGCCTCGAAGAGATCCTCCGAAACCAGCGATCCCGATCCGTCCCGGGTAAACAGTTCCAGAAGGAGCGCACCATCCCGGAACCGGTTGACAAGGTGAACGCGATCCACACCGGAAGACACCGCCTCCGCGGCCCGGATCAGACGATCCCGGATCACCGGCCCGAGCGGCTCATCCGAAACCAGCAGACTTCGGGCCTCCCGGTCGGTCAGTTCCCGGCGGACACCCCCGTTTTGATCCGGGACGCCGTCGTCATCGACCAGAAAGATGAGCTTCGAAGCCAGGAGCGCACTGGCTGCCGACTGGGCCACATCCTCCGGGGAAAGCAAAAACAGATCGCCGGACAATGAAACGCCCAGCGGAGACAGAAGAACGACCTGCCCTTCCCCGATCTGGGAGCGGATCGCATCGGTCCGGATCTCGCGGGGTTTCCCGCAGAACTGGTGATCGACCCCGTCGATCACCCCCAACGGCCGGGCCATGAGAAAATTCCCGCTGACGACCTTCACTTCCGCGCCGGACATGGGAGAGCCGCTCACCCCTCCGGAAAGGGCCGCCTCCACCTCAAAACGCACTCCTCCGACCGCCCGGACAATGGCCTGCAGGGCTTCGGCCGTGACGACCGGACCCTGGTCGGTCACCGACAGGCCGATTCCCGCCTGCGAAAGGGAAGACGCAATCTGGGGTCCGGCACCGCAGACGAGGACGATCCCGATTCCCAGGCTCTTCAAAAGGGCGATATCGCTGGCGATCGCCGGAAAGCTTCCGTCCGCGAGGACTTCTCCGCCGATGGAGATCACAAACACATCCCCGCGGAAGCGGTGAATATAGGGAGAAGATTCCCGAAATCCCCTGACAAACTGGGACGGATCCATCGAACCGCCCTTTCCTGTTATCCGGAGAACCTCTCCCGGAATTGAATCCAGACCCTATGCTTCGCCCCGACATCCCTTCAGACGGCACCCGTTCTTCCGCCTGGAAGGAACCCACCGGGATCCCCGGCACCTATGCGGATTATGCATCCAGAAGACAGGAATCTCAAGGGAAGCAGACCTTTCCCGGCGTCGGGGCGGGAGAACCGTCCTGCGATGAAAAGGCGTTCCCGGAGGCGCAAGTCCGGATTTCCGGAGTCTTGAACAGGGAGAACTCTGAAAGGGAGAAGATCCGGGAGGAGACAGGCAGCCCGGCACGGGACAATCATTTATCGCATGGACTCTCCCGGCATCCGGGAAAGGAGAATCCCGCCCGGGTCTTTCGGCAGGAACGAACGACCGCTCTCCGGAAAGCCGGGATCATCCCCTTCCGTCATGACCAGGGAATGGCCCGCCATCGGAGATTCCGGATCCAGCCGCTCGAAACTCGCCCGAGCCCCCTCCAGGAGTTCGGCTTCCGGCGGATCGTGAGTCACCCAGATCCCCGCGACCCGCCGCTCCGACAGGAAGCGCCGGATGAGTCCCCCGATCTCTTCTTTCGCCTTGGGGTCAAGACCGTTCATCGGCTCGTCCAGAAGCACAAGGGAAGGTTCCCGGAGAGACATCCGGCAGATGGAGACGCGTCTTCGCTGGCCACCCGAAAGATTTCCCGGGATCTCAGCGGAGAGGGGAAACAGGCCGAACCGGGAGAGCGCCTCATCCACCGCCCCGGCATGCGTTCTCCTGCGTCCCTCAAAAACGGACTTGAGGATTCCGGTTCCGGCTTCCATGGCAAACAGGAGGTTCTCCTTCACCGTCATGTGGGGGAAAAGGGTGTCCTCCTGCGGCAGATATCCGATCCGTCTCCGGGCCACCGGCCGGTCCGTCCCCGTCATGGCATCGAACCACGGCTCCCCGTTCCAGCGAATCGATCCGGCATCCGGAGAAACGACCCCCGCCAGCATCCTGAGCAGTGTCGATTTTCCCGAACCGCTTTCTCCCGTAACGACCAGGATCCGCCCTTCCATCTCTTTCGGGATCGAGAATCTCGCCCGGATCGTCCGGCCTGCACGGAAAGACCGGACAATGTCGACCGACAGAAGAGGATTCATCCGGATCGCCTCCATCGGTTCAGAAGCTGGATCCCCAGAAGAGAGACAAGGGAGAGGAGAAGAAGCGCGAACACCGCTTTCCGGGCATTCGCGAAATCCAGCGACAGCAGATCCTCGTAGGCCTCGATGGAAAGCGTGCGCGTTTCTCCGGGAATATTCCCTCCCACCATAAGAACGACACCGAACTCTCCGACCGTGTGGGCGAAGCTGAGAACCCATCCCGTCAGGAGTCCCGGCAGGGAAATCGGAAGCAGGACACGGAAAAAGGTCGTCAGTCGGCCGGCGCCCAGGATCCGGGCCATTTCGAGATGGGAAGACGGAACGGACCGGAAGGACTGGGTGAGGGGCTGGACCGCAAAAGGGAGGCTGTAGATGATCGATGCCACCACCAGTCCTTCGAACGAAAAAGCCAGCGGATGGCCGAAAACCCGTTCGAACAGATGGCCGAAAACGCTGTCCGGACTGAAGCAGACCATCAGGAAATACCCCAGGACGGCCGGCGGGAAAACCAGCGTCAGAGAAACGAGGATCTCCCCTGCGACCGAACCCAGCCGGTTGGAGAAGGCGATCCCATAGGCGATCGGGGCACCCAGGAGGGTCAGGATCGAAGCGGTGACAAAGGACAGCATCAGGGTAATCCCGAAGGGAGAGTGGAACACGACGCCTCCTTGGGCGATGGACAGTCCCTAGCGCCCGTACCCGGCTTTGCGGAAGAAAGCCTGTCCGGACGGTCCGGTGACAAAGGATTCGAAAGATTTCGCCGCTTCCTGCCGGGAGGACGTCTTCAGAACGACCATCTTCTGCAGAAGCGGGGGAGCGCAACTGCCCGGAACAGGCCATGTCCACCCTTTTTCCGTCCGGAGCTTCTCCCCAAGACCCACCGGAAGGAATCCGGCTCCGGCCGCCCCTGTTTCCAGATACTGCGCCACCTGCGAAACATTGTCTCCCAGGACCCACCTCGCCCGTAGCGTCCCGACCAGTCCCGACACCTTGAGACAATGCAGGGAAGCCCGTCCGTAGGGAGCGACCCGCGGATTGGCCAGCGCGATCTTCCCGAAAGAAGGGTCCGACAGCGCCTTGACCGGAGAAACTCCCGGAGCCAGTTCCGGCTTTCTGGAAAACCACAGGACAAGACCTCCCCTGGCGTAGATCCGATCCGTTCCCGGAACGCCGTCGCCAAGACGGACCAGCCTGGCGGGATAGAACGCGTCGGCACTCATGAACAGATCGAACGGGGCGTGATGGCGGACCTGAAGGAAAAACACTCCGGAAGAGCCGTACGAAACCGAGACCGGGATTCCCGTCTTCCGGGTAAATGCTTCCGCGATCTTCGGGAGGATAGCCTCGAGGTCGGCCGCCGCGGCGATTCTGAGTGGCGGCTTGTCCTTAGCGCAGGACAGAGAGGGAAGGACCATCTGACAGAAGAGAAGTCCCGCAAGAAACATCCACAGGACCTGCCCGGGCTCCAGAATGCCGAACCCCCTGGAACCGTTCCCTTTTCCCGAACCCGATTTCCCGGCATCCATTTCGTCTCCCTTCAGAATCGACAGCCACCAGCAGGGACAATCTTCATGAACCGCAGTCCGGACAGCCGGAAACCCGCCGGACGACGTACTCCCGGAAACCGGAGTCCGTTCCGTCGAAAAACCGCATTGTTCCGCCAACGGGAGGCTGTCCGTACCCCGAAAGCGTTCTCAGGGCTTCCAGCGCGACCATGGCCCCGATCAGTCCGGAGACAGCTCCCAATACCGGAAAACCCAGGGGCTCCCAGTCGGGATCTTCCTCCGGGAAAACGCACCGGAGACAGGCGGTCACTTTCGGATCGACATTCAGGACAAACCCCTCCATCGCGTTCATCGCCCCGACGATCAGCCTTTTCGACTGCAGGCAGGCGATCCGGTTCAGGGCGAAGCGTTCCGGGAAACTGAGCCGGGCATCGATCAGGAGATCCGCCGTCCCGGCAATATCGGTCAATTGGGCGTCCACCGGCTGATCCAGCGTCCGGATGTCGACCTCCGGCACCTGCTCCTGCAGACGGTTCGCCGCTTCCCGGACACGGGATCGCCCGATGGCGGAAAATCCCATCAGGGTCTGCCGGTTCAGATCTGCCAGTTCAAGTTTTCCGGAATGCACGAGAATCAACCGCTTCACCCCGGCCATCGCCAGATATTGCGCCACAACTCCGCCGATCCCTCCCACACCGGCCACCAGGACCGTCGACAACGCGAGCCTGTCCTGATGCACGGGGGTCCACCCCGGAAGAGTCATCTGCCTGGCGAACATTCCCGCGTCCGTGTCGCAGGAGATCATGCGTCCGTCCCCCGGGCGATGCCCTGCCGGAAAAAGCTGGAAGGAACCCCTGACCGCTCGTCGAGAAGTCTCAGAAAAATCTCCAGAATGACCTGCGGAGGAACGATTCCGCGACGCTCGATCCCCTCCCGCCGGACAATCGGCCAGAGCTTCTCCAGAATTTCAGGGGACGGAGCGTACCCCATCCGTTCCAGGACATTTCTGACACCCGAACGTCCGGTCATGTGCGTTACATGGATCTTGCGCTTGAGCCCGGCGATCTCCGGGGGGTAGGTCTCGTAGTTTTCGGCATTCTTCAGGACCCCGTCGACATGGATCCCCGATGCGTGATGAAAAACCCGAGAACCCAGAATCGGCCGGTAGGGGGAAAGAGCCCTCCCCATGACCTGATGGATCCAGCGGCCCATGGCCGCCAGACGGGTCAACTGGATGCCGGTCGACTGCCCCAGTGCATATTCGAGAGCAAATGCCACTTCCTCCATGGAGGCGTTGCCTGCACGCTCTCCCACGCCGGAAACGGTCGTGCTCAGGAATCTCGCCCCCGCCTGATACCCTGCGACAGTATTGGCGGTTGCCATTCCCAGATCGTTGTGGCAGTGGATCTCGACCGGAAGACCGATCTCCTGGAAACGCCCGATCTGTTCCCCGACCCTGACAGGATCCATCCGGCCAACCGTGTCGCAGAAGCGGATGCGCTCCGCACCCGCTACCCGGGCCTCTCCTCCCAACTCCTTCATGAATTCCCAGTCCGCCCGACTGGCGTCCTCGAACCCGACCTGAACCGCCAGGCCTTCCCGCTGGGCATATGTGACAAGCCGCACGAGCCGGTCGCGGACCCAGGAACGGGACTTGCGGAGGACCGAATGGATGTGCTGATCCGAAACGGGGAAGGAAATATGGACTTTCTGCGCGCCGATCCGGAAGGAGGATGTCACGTCCTCTTCCAGCGCCCTGTTCCAGGTAAAAAGTCGGGCGGCCACCGGAAGATGGATCAGCGTTCTCAGGTCTTCTTCCTCTTCGGAACCCAGACAAGGAGCTCCGATCTCGATCTCGCCGACACCCAGCGCCGAAAGAGTGCTGATGAACGCGATCTTGGTCGGTTGGTCGAAAAAAACGCCCGGAGACTGGGCTCCATCGCGAAGGGTCGTATCCACGAACACGACACCGGAACCGGAAGACTCGTGAATTCCGTTCATCTGGTCCCCTTCCGGCTAGTTCGTCAATCCCTTGATCCGGGACAGCTCTGCCTTGGCTTGCGCCAGTTCCTCGTGCTTGTCGTAGGTCTTCCGCGCCACGTCCAGGATCCGGAGGTAGGCCCCCGGCAGTTCCTCCGTGAGATCATGGAGCTCCATGGAGGTTTCTGCAGCCTGGCGTGTCAGTTTCCGGACACGCGCCTCAAGAAGATCCCGCTCTTTTTCCGTATCCTGAGTCACCTTACCCCCCATCTGCTGCCCGGAAACATCCTGACGAACCCACATTCCAACAGAGCTCTTTCACGAATCAGATTTTCCGATCTCATCCGCCAGGATTCCCATGGCCACATCCTTCATGGAACGCCGATAAGTCATGCTGCTTTTCCGGATCCTCTTGTAAGCCGCATCTTCCGACATCCCCTCCCGCTTCACCAGGACCCATTTGGCTTTTTCCACCACTTTGCGTTCCTCGATCTCCTCCTGCAACTCGGATTTCTCGTGACAGATGTCGCAGAAGTCGTTCATCTGGAAAATCGCGGTCTTCATGAGCGACGGAAATCTGAGGTCGCAGAACGGCTGGAGGACAACCCCGGTCAGACACTGTCCCTCGTTCTCGTTCTCGTTCCCCGGATAGAGCAGAACGATCGGAACCGGATGACGCGTGTTGACAAACTGGGCCACCTGAAGAAAGGTGCTGAAGCTTTCGCCACGATCCACGACAATGCCGCTGGCCTCGAGAAGCCCGTCACCCTTCAGGAACTGTTCGAGAGAAACTCCCCGGACCTGATCGAAACCCATTCCAAAAAGATCATCCACAATGCGGGTTTTTCCGCCCACCCTGGAGTGAACCACCAGTATCGTCTTCATCGTCCATCTCCCCCTTCCACGAGGATCCCCTCAGGAGGGTGCAACTCAGCTGCCAGTCCG
>DAIEST010000291.1 GCA_027346125.1 Leptospirillum sp.
GACCAGTTCCCCGTTGATCTTCTGAAGTCTCTGGAAAAACATGGAGAGGGTCTTGAGATCGGTTTTTTTCCCCGGAAACCCCTCTGCCCGGGAGGTGTTGCCCCGGGTTTCCTTGACGTCGGGCTGGAAGGCCAGGGCGGACATGTTCCTTCCTCCGTATCCGAAGGGTGAAAGAGTGATTGCCACAATGAAGACACTTAAAAGTGCCCGAACGGGTTTTCGCATATCAAACATCGGACTCTCCTTGATATCTCAGGTGGGTGACTGAAGGGTTCTATCCGGGTGGGCTGTTTTCCTGCCACGCGTCTATAGCGCTTTAAGCAATTTGTATGCCTTTCTTTATAATCTCTTCTGTGCTGGAGTTTTTTGCATTGCACGCGTGAGCATGGAAAAGTAAGGAGGAAGTCATTGCGATGGATGAAATTGTATAAAATGTTACGTTAATATATTATTTTATCGATATAATTTATTGATTGATCTGTCTGGAGTCGTTTCAGGGGAGATATTTTTTCGACGTTATCTTTTGGAGAGACGTCTTCGAAACGGATCGGTTCGCTCGCGGTTGAGGGTCTTGTTCTGTCATGGGCCTGAGTTCCCCTTTTTGAGCGTATTGGCAGAAATTTCAATGCCGGAGCAGGAGTCGGGATATTCATCCGTTCTGAGAGGGAGCCTGCCGTCTTCACGTTCGGGGAACGCTGAGGGCCGGTGCGACTCCGCCGGACTTCTGGCGGGATCCGTAAACGGGGTCGACTGTTGGCTGAGTGCCCGGACCGCTAGAATCCCGAGAAGGTCAGCCAGGCCGCCAGACCCGCCAATGTGGCCAGCAGTACCGGAGGAGTGATGAGAATTCCCACCCGCATGTATTGCCCCCATCCGATCCGCTCTCCCTTTTTTTCCAGGACGTGGAGCCAGAGAAGGGTCGCCAGGCTTCCGATCGGCGTAAACTTTGGCCCCAGGTCGCACCCGATGACATTGGCATAGATCATTGCATGCCGGATCTGTTCCGGCATGGGTACGGCCCCATGGATGGAAAGGGCTCCGATCAGGACTGTGGGCAGGTTGTTCATGACCGATGACAGGATCGCCGAAAGGAATCCGGTTCCGATGCTTGCCGCCCAGATCCCGTGGGTGGACAGATCCTGGAGCAGTTTCGAGAGCATGTCCGTAAGGCTGGCGTTCTTCAGCCCGTAGACCACCAGATACATCCCGAGGCTGAACAGGACGATATGCCATGGCGCCTCCTTCAGGACGGTTTTCACGGGTATGACGTGTCCTTTCCCGCCCTTCCAGGCCCTCCCCGCGACAAGAAGAAAAAGAAGGGCGGCCGATGACGTGACGAGAGAGACGGGAATGCCGAATGGTGCGCTCATGAGGTAGGCCACAAGAAGAACGCCCAGGACCGGAAAGCTGAGGCGAAAGACCAGCGGATCCCGGATGGCTTCCCCGGGTGCGACCAACCGGTCGATCCTGTATCGGTCGGGGAGATGTTTCCTGTAGTAGAGCCACAGGACGGCAAGCGTCGAGATTGCTGCGACGATGTCCACGGGAACCATGATGCGGGCATAATGGGTGAACGGGATCCGGAAGAAGTCGGCCGAAACGATGTTCACGAGATTCGAGATGACAAAGGGAAGCGATGTCGTATCCGCCACGAATCCGGTCGCGATCACGAACGCCAGTGCGCTGGCAGGGGTCAGTCCCAGGGCCAGAAGCATCGAGAGAACGATCGGGGTCAGAATGAGTGCCGCTCCATCGTTGGCGAAGAAAGCCGATACCCCGGTGCCCAGGAGAATGACAAGGACAAAGAGCCGGTGGGCGTTCCCGCGTCCCAGTCGTCCCATGTGCAGTGCCGCCCAGTGGAAGAACCCCGCTTCATCGAGGAGGAGGGAGATGATGATCAGTGCCACGAATGTGAATGTGGCGTCCCATACGATATGCCAGACGACAGGAATGTCCCCCCAGTGAACGACCCCGAGGAGGAGGTCGACGGCAGCTCCTATGAGGGCTCCCCAGCCGATATCGAGTCCCCTGGGCTGCCAGATGACAAGGATCAGGGTCAGGATGAAAACAGCGAGAGCGATCACGAAACGGGATCCTTCCGGAAAGAGGAGGAAGTGTTTTCTGGATGTCGGGATGGGGGTGGTTCCGATCGGGAATCGGGACGGATCCGGGAGAGAAGGTCTCTCACCTGCCGCCCGATCGTGTCCCGGCTCTGGCAGAAGACGGTGAAGATTTCCCGGGAAGTGCCGCTGGCCTTGTCCGGGTCGGGAAGAGGCCAATGTTCCTTTTGTGTGCCGGGAGGAAGGACGGGGCAGGTTTCATCGGCTTCTCCGCAGACCGTTACGACCAGATGCGCCCAGGAAATCAGGTTGGCGTCCAGCAGGGTCGATCGTTGCCGGGAAATGTCGATTCCCGCTTGATTCATGGCGGCGATCGCCAGGGGATGGACGCCGTCGGGGTGAGGACGGGTCCCTGCGGACCGGACGGAGAGCCCTTCGAAGGAAAGCGCTCTGGCCCATCCTTCAGCCATCTGTGAACGGCAGGAGTTTCCGGTGCACACGAAGAGGAGATGGAACGGGGCCGGGTGTCGCGCCTTGTCTGGAGGGAGGAGGCCGCAGGGAGTTTCCGGTCTCCTGGTCATGAGGGAAAGTTGCTGCCTGTCATTGTCGAACGGGGGGTGCGTCCGAAGGGCGTTTCCCGTATCGGTGAGCACTTCCCGGCACCAGCCGGGAAGATCAGGATGAAGACGATAGAAAATCCAGACTCCTTCTCTTCGGTCCAGGACGATGCGGTCTTTTTTCAGATCGGCCATCTGTCGGGAGATGGCCGGTTGCGGAACCAAAAGGGCATAGGAAAGCTCGCAGACGCACAACTCCTCTTCCTGAAGGATCAGGATGAGGCAACGAAGACGAACGGGATGGCTCAGGGCAGAAAACCATTGGTCTGGCGCGATATTCATATTTCCATATATATAGAAATATGAATATTATGTCAAATGGTCCGCTGCGGGGTGTAGGTAGCACATAATCTGTCCGGTTTTGTAGCACAACAGTTGTCCGGTTCAAAATCGGACAGAGGCAAACGTTTTGAGGCAGGAGAAAAAAGATCAGGAAGGACTTGACGGATTTTCCGCCGTGACGGAGACCCGATCAAACGGATCTCCGTGCGGGACCGGCGGGGAAATCTCCCGGCAAGGGACGTTCTTTTCAATGAGGTTCATTACATGTGATGGTGCGATTCCATCATTCCATGGT
>DAIEST010000010.1 GCA_027346125.1 Leptospirillum sp.
ATCCTCTCGATCCGCTTGTACTCCGGCAACAGCCCCTTCAGAGGAGAGGGGAGATCCTTGATGAAAGCCTCGGTCGCGTCGTGCAGGAGAGCTTCCAGGGCGTATTCCAGAGGGACGATCAGGCTCGCCAGGACCGAATGCTGCGCGACGCTGTAGAACGTTCGGCATTGACCGGAAAACCGGCATTCGCGGGAAAGGCCCACCGCGATGTCGTGGATGTCGATCGCATCCGGAGACGGGTCCGTGAGTTCCACGTGCCGGCCGCTTATGGTCAGGATCCATTCCTCTTTGATGACGGGAGTTGTCGGAACTTCGGGCAATTTTCCCTCCTTAGGTTATTCAATATTATAATGGTATTATTAAATACCATTATAATATTGTCAAAGATAAAAAGAACGCTTCCTTGTTTTACATCTCAATATGAGATATTCTGCTCAAGGAAAAACAGAACGGAGGACGGACGAGCGGATGCACGTAATCAGCCGCAAGGCATTGAAGGATTTCTGGACCGTTCATCCCGATGCCGAAAATCCGCTTCGTTCGTGGTTCCAATTGATTCGAGAGGGTCGGTACGAATCGTTTGTGGATGTAAAGCGTGTTTTTGGAAGCGTCGATTGGGTCGGAGGACAATGTGTCTTCAATATCGGTGGAAACAAATATCGCCTGATCGCGGTCTTCCACTTTGACCGAAACCGCGCCTATGTCCGACACGTTCTGACCCATTCTGAATACGACCGCGGAGACTGGAAATGAAAACGACCATCGATATTGAAAGCCTGGTCCACTCTTGGGAGCCGCTCGAGAACCTTTTCCATATCCGGACCCGGGACGAGTACGAGAATGCCATAAAAGTCCTGGACGCCCTTCTCGATCGCGTAAGGGATGGTCAATCGCATCCGCTCTCCGGATTCGTGGAAACACTGGGAACGGTGATCGCAGCATGGGAAGAAGACCATGAACCCGTTCCTCCTGTTTCCGGGAGAGAGATGTTGAAGTTTTTGATGGATCAGCATCATCTTCGCCAGTCGGATCTTCCGGAAATCGGCACCCAGGGGGTTGTTTCCGAGATTCTTTCCGGAAATCGTTCCCTGAACCTTCGGCAGATCCATGCCCTGGCCCAGCGCTTCGGTGTTCCGGAACACGTCTTCCTTTGAGAACTTGCTGAAAGAGATAAATCAACGGCCGGACCTTCCTTCATCTATTTTTCGCGCAGGATACCCTTCCCTGGACGTTTTATCATCCCCTTTCCTCCGCCCCTTCCGTCGGAAGAAACACCTTCCTCATCCGGAGATAATCGAAGATTCCCTTCGCGGCGATCAGGATCGCGACGAAAAAGGCCGCCAGGCCGATCCCCGCATACAGGTCGTTCCGGTGCCGGCTGAAGAAGCGGAACATCGCCAGCCCCACCACGGTCATGTTGAGTCCCGTCGCGATATGAAGCAACAGATTCCGCTCGAGTGCCAGAAGAAACTGGTCCAGGGCGATGGAGTCTGAAAGGGTTTCCGGCTCACAATTCCGATAGACCACATGACGGTTCAAAACACGCATGATTCTCCCTCCCGAGCCTTTAGGGTCATCCCGTTTTCCTGGTCGGAAATGTATTTGAGGAAAATCAGACCAAGAACCACCAGCATGGATTCCGACGGATCCATGCTGGATCTGAGCTTGTTGGCCGCTTGCCAGAGAACGGCTTCAAGAGTTACGTCCTTTGTTTCCTTCGAAGAGAGCATCGTTTCCTCCAGCTTTTCTTTGTTTTCTACGGCATCATCGGCATCATGGGCATGCCGTATCCCATCCCATACCCGGGATATCCTCCCCCCATCATCGGCTGGGGGTATCCCGGCTGGGGAACCATCTGTTGACCCGGGGCGTTCACGAGTCCCGGTTTTGCCGAGGCCGTTCCGGCGGAGGACGTGGAGGACTTCGGAAGCTTCTGTCCGGTTTCCGCCACGATCATGAGACCGACGGGCGTGTTGGCGGCAACCTTCACCGTCGGCGGCGTGTTGAAGGCGTTCATGGCTTGCCCTCCCAGCATCATTCCCGCCTGACCGAGTCCCATCTCCGTCTGCTGCATAAGGGTCATTCCGTTGAATCCGATGACCGGAGTCCCCATCGCCGACGGGTAGGAGGTCGAGTTCGCGTACATCGCCGACTGTCCGAAGCCCTGCATGAAGGCGGAGGCCAGAAGCGCCCCGTACCGGTAGAGATAATGGTTGTTCACGTCCGTTTCCAGTCCTGAACGGAGCTTCGCTCCCGGAGAGACGGCATAGGCCCCGATCGAATCCGTTTCCCCGTCCGGATAGATCACCCGGTCGAACTTGATCACCAGCGCTCCGCGATCCCGCTGGAAAGTCCCCAAAAACTTCACCCCGTCGAACTTCCCGCCGACCGCCTGGGCCAGGACGGGTCCTGGACGGTCCGAGTTCAGCTCGTTCACGATCCGTCCGTAGAGGATCTTGCCGGCGGGAATGATCGGAATTCCCTTGCCCGCGGATTTTCCGCTTCCGGCTTTTCCGGAAGATTTCCCGGGTGTCCCCCTGGAGGAGGCAAGCGATGGAGCTGCCTTCTTCGGGGCGACAAGAACGGCCAGGCTGTCCCCCTGTGACGACCAGGTTGACAGGATCCCGTCGAACTCCTTGCCGACCGCGGTCCGTTCTCTCTCACGGGAGGCCTCGATTGCCTTTCTGTCCTCTTCCGCCAGTTTCTTTCTGAGGTCCGAAATCTCCGCCGACGAAGCGGTCGGAGATGGCGGAGGGGCGGACGTCGCCTCTTTTTTCGGAAATCCCGTTGGACCGCCCCCTCCCGCCGCAGGAACGGCGCTTTGTCCGGATTTTTCCGCCTGGGTTAATGCCTGCTGGTTCAGAATGTCGATCTTGCGTCTATACTCCGGATTGTCCGAGACGCTCGCCTTCGGGTCCGGGAGGGGAGGCGCAGGAAGAACGGACACTGCGTTTGGAACGCTTGTGGTTTTTTTGTGATAGACCTGAAATCCGATAGCCACCGCGAAGACCAGGACGACAAACCATACCCATTTTGGCACCCTCGACAGTGAAAACCGCTTTCGCCTGAGAAGCGGCGGCGGGTTGATCGATCCCATAATCTCCACGTCATCCTTTTCCGGCATCGGCGTCTCCTTCTCCCAGTTCGACGGTCAGCATCTCTCCGTCTTCTCCCGCCGCGGTGATGACCGAAACAGGCGGAAACACATACAGCTTCATGCCATTCGGTCCCGACACCGTCTCGGACCAGGCAGGGGCCAGGACGTCCAGATGGGTTCGGACGAACAGGCGGTTTCCATAACGCCAGGCTTCCATATCCTTTGTTCCCCGAACAGGAAGCGCCTTCGCCTCGGAGGGAGGGATTCCGTCCAGAAATGCCAGGATCCGGCTCGTGACGACCGGCTTGGGTTCCCGGAACAGAGGGGCGACCGCATTGGGCCCCCGCCCTTCAATCCGGGCGGTCACGCGGGTATCAGACAGGTGGTCCGAATCGACGAGCTTCAAAACGGCGGGCGTTCCTCGCCCCGAAAGTACCAGGGAAAGGGAGGTCCATCCGACATTGTTTTTTGGCTCGATCACCACTCCGTTGGAGGTTGAAAGCCTCCGAACCGGAAACGATTTGTCGTTTCCAACAATCATGTCCTCGATCGGCCAGGGAGCTCCCGTGGCGTCCACCACCGTGATCGTGGTGGCGATCCCGGGAACAAGGTGGACCACGGGAAAGGTTGCTCCGGGATCCAGAGACACCTGGACAGATACCGCCCGACCTTCTGGAGGAGAGCCATGGACGGCTTTCTGTGTCTCGGAAAGCGTTCTCTTCAGAAGGCGGATGTCTTCCGGCGTCAGGGGAAAACGGCTATTGACCACCTCCCGAACGACCGAATCATGCATCGACTCAGAATTCGGGACTGGTGGAACGCCCGGAGGAACATCGGGAACAGCCGGAACAGTGGAATTTCCCGGAACCTGAGAAGGTCCGGCCATCGCACCCGTATCCCTTTTCACCCCAGCAAGAAGGCTCTCAGGGGACCCCGGATCGTGAGAACGGGGTGGTGCAGACGCCTGCGAATCAGCCATGGCCGCCGGAGGCCCGGCACCCACCCGGGATTTGATCTCCGAGATAAGAAACTCCACAACCGCTCCGAGAACGAATGCCACC